>JBNNED010000155.1:0-5290 GCA_050285825.1 Verrucomicrobiales bacterium
GCGCGGCGGTAGGAGCCGGCAATGGCGGCGCGGGAGACCTGGGGGTGCTCGCGGAGGGTTTCGAGGATGGTTTCGGCGAGAGGGGCGACGCTGCCGAGGCGGAAGCGGTCGGCGTATTTGGCGTGGTTTTCGAGGGCGAGGAGGATTTTTTCGGCGCTTTTGGCTCCGAAGCCTTTGAGGGCGGCGACGTGGCCGTTTTCGCAGGCTTCTTTGAGCTCGGGGAGGGAGCTGATGCCGAGGGTGTCGTGGAGAATCTTGATTTTTTTCGGGCCGAGACCCTGGAGTTTGAAGAGCTCGAAGAGGGTTTCGGGGAATTCGGCGCGGAGGTTCTCGTGGTAGGCGAGCCGGCCGGTGGAGGCGAGCTCGTGGAGCTTTTGCTGGAGGGCGTCGCCGAGGCCTTTGATGCCTTTAAGTTCGTTGGCGGCGGCTTTGGCCACGATGTCGCCGTCGTAGCTCTGGACGATGTCGGCGCCGTTTTTGTAGGCGCGGGTTTTGAAGTGGTTTTCGCCTTTGAGTTCGAGCAGGAGGGCGATTTCTTCGAGGGTGTCGACGAGGAGCTGCCGGGTCATGGGGGGATTCAAGGGCTTGGGCGGGGGGCTGGCAAGGGCGAAGGGGAGGGATTTCGCAGGGGCGGCGAATGGGGTCGGAGTGTTTTTCTTTTTGCGTGGCGGGATTTTTTTGTTAAGGATGTCATCTGTATGAAGCGCGCACCACTTTTGATTTCTTTGGGAGGCCTGCTGGCTTTGGTCGGCTTTGTGGTCGCCTGTAGCTCGAGCCCGCCGGTGGTTCCCGTGGGGATGGGTTATACGCCTTACGGGGGGAGCGGGGGGACTTACGCCTCGAACGCGGGGAACTGGGTGAATCCCTACAGCGGCGGGAGTTCTTCTTCGGGAAGCGGCGGCGCGGTGAAGTCGGTCTCGGCTTTGTATTCCGAGGTGCGCGTGAAGAAGGACATTCTGCCCTCCAGCTGCCGGGGGCGGACGAAGCGGTCGATGAAGCCCACTTATATTACCATTCATAGCACGCAGAACTGGAGTTCCGGGGCGGACTCGAACCGTCATGCGCTGGCGCTGAAGCGGAGTGCGCTGGGCAAGATTTCCTGGCATTACACGGTGGACGATCGGCAGGCCGTGCAGCATTTGCCCACGAACGAGCAGGGCAATCATGCGGACTTCGACGGCCCGGGGAACAAGTATAGTATCGGGATCGAGATGTGCGAGCATCCGGGCAACAGCCGCGCGCACACGATTGATCGCACGGCGAAGCTGGCGGCGTATTTGATGCACGAGCACGGGATCCCGCTGAGTCGGGTGGTGCCGCATTACCGTTGGCCGCGCTGGGGGAAGAATCCGCCGAATAAGAATTGCCCGCATTTTTTGATGGAGAACGGCCGTCCCGGTCGCAAGTGGCAGGGTTTTCTCGCCCAAGTGGAGAAGTATCACCGGCAAATCACGTCGGGTCAGATGGGCTACGCAAGCCGTTGAGGGACCGGGGCTGATGGCGAAGGAGGAGACGGAGTTTTTGTGCCAACGCTGCACGGCGTGTTGTCGCTGGCCGGGCGATGTGGTGCTGCTGGACGGAGAGGTCGAGAAGATCGCGGAGTATGTCGGCGTGCCTTTGTATGAATTCGTGAGGGATTA
This sequence comes from Verrucomicrobiales bacterium, assembly GCA_050285825.1. Lineage (GTDB taxonomy): Bacteria > Verrucomicrobiota > Verrucomicrobiia > Verrucomicrobiales > Akkermansiaceae > SW10. The sequence continues at coordinate 1,641 of JBNNED010000155.1, forward strand.
CACGTATTTACGGGCGAACCGCGCGGGTTTGTCGCTGCGGGAGAAGGAGGGGACGACGGAGTGCGTGATGCTGGAGGGGGATCGGTGCCGCATTCAAGCGGTGAAGCCGGATCAGTGCCGGGGCTTCCCAAATCGCTGGAATTTCCCCGGCTGGCGGGAGGTCTGCGAGGCCATTGAGGTGCCGAAAGGAACATAGAGCTGAGCGCGTATGGGCTTTATGTTTGATGTGAGAAGGTTACGGGCTTTTGTGGCTCTGTTTTTTGGCGCTGTGATCGGTGCTGCGACGGCAAGTCCGGAGAAACCGGACATTGTGTTTATTTTTGCCGATGATTTGAGCTACGAGCTTGTCGGGGGACCGCTGGCCGAGGAGGTGGACACGCCGAATCTCGATCGTTTACGAGCGCAGGGGACAAGCTTTTCCCGGGCCTATAACTCGGGCGCTTGGAATGGCGCGGTCTGCGTGGCGAGTCGCGCGATGCTGATGTCGGGTCTGCAACTGTGGCGCGCGAAAGAGGCGGAAAAACGCTTCGAGCCGGACTTCGTGGCGAAAGGACGTTTCTGGCCGCAGTTGTTGGAAAAAGGGGGCTACGCGACTTATATGACGGGGAAGTGGCATGTGAAGGCTCCGGTCGAGAAAGCCTTTCGGCAGGTGAAAAATCCGCGTCCGGGCATGCCGGGAACGGTGCCGGCGGCATATGAACGGGACCGCCAAGACGAGAGTTGGCGAGCCGACGACCCGACTCTAGGCGGGTTTTGGAAAGGGGGGCGGCACTGGAGCGAGGTTGAGGCCGATACCGCCGTGGACTTCATCGCCGCAGCCACGAAACAAGAACAGCCGTATTTTCTCTACCTCGCCTTCAACGCGCCGCACGATCCCAGACAGGCCCCCACGGAATTTCTCGCGAAATACCCGCCGAATACGATCAAGGTTCCCCGCACTTTTTTGCCAGTCTACCCGTACCGGGAAGAAATGGGCGCGCCACATCGCTTGCGAGACGAAAAACTCGCGCCCATGCCGCGGACAAAGGAGGCCGTGCAAGTCCATCGGGCCGAGTATTACGCCTTGATCAGTCACCTCGATGCCCAAATCGGCCGCGTTCTCGATGCGGTGGAGCAGGGGGGGCGGGCGAAAAACACCTACCTCGTTTTTACGGCGGATCACGGCCTGGCGGTGGGAAATCATGGATTGCTCGGCAAGCAAAACATGTATGAGCACAGCGTGCGGGTGCCCTTCATCGTAAAAGGCCCGGGCTGTGAGGCCGGAAAAGTGGTCGCAGGGCCGATCTACCTGCAGGACATCGTGCCGACGAGCCTCGAATGGGCGGGAGTCTCGATGCCGGAAGAGATGGATTTCACCAGTTTTTCGGCTCAGCTCACGAGCTCGGGTGAAAAGGACTCCGAGCAGGCGATTTTCGGCTCTTATCTCGATCGCCAACGCAGTGTGACGCAGGATGGCTACAAGCTCATTCTCTACCCGAAGGCTCGGGTCGCGCGACTGTTTCATCTGACGGAAGATCCCTTTGAAATGACGGATCTGTTGGCGGCAGGACACGAGAAAGAGCGCGCTCAGGCGCTCCTGGAGAAATTACGCGTTTTGCAGAAGAAATACGGCGATCCTCTTCATTTAGAAGACTTTGCGAACTGGAATTTATCGAAATGACCGCGCTGGGGAGCTCTGAGTTGACGAAAGATCTGCTGCGGCAGGTTTCGCGCTCTTTTTATCTCAGTCTGCGCCTGCTGCCTGGGGGGATGCGGGAGTGTGCGGGCGTGGCGTATTTGCTGGCACGCTTGAGCGATACCATTGCCGACGCGGGTCTGATTGCCCGCGACCGTCGGGTGGCCTTTTTGGACGATTTTTGTCTGCTGATGCGCGGTGAGAACGCTCGGCGGGCCGACTGGGAGAGGGGCTTGTGTGCCCTGGCCGGGACGGCGGATTTGCCGGAAGGCGAAAAACGCTTGCTGGCGCTGGCGAGCGACTGCCTGCGGGCTTACGAGGGGCTCCCGATGGCTCAACGAGAGGCCACGAGGGAGGTGATCGAGACCATCACGAGCGGTCAGCGCTGGGATTTAACCCGCTTTCCGGACGGCGAAACCACGGTGCTGCGGGAAGAGGGCGAACTGCGCACTTATTGTTACCAAGTCGCGGGCTGCGTCGGGGAATTCTGGACGAAGCTGGCTTATGGGATTGGCGAGAGTTTTGGGCAGAAGGAAGAAGCGGAGATTTTCGAAATTGCGCGAAAATATGGAGAAAGCCTGCAATTGATCAACATTCTGCGCGATGTCCCGGAAGATTTGCAGCGGGGGCGCTGTTACTTGCCAGGGCTGGCGAATCTGGAAAAAGAATCGCTCATGGAGGCGCGGCAGAGCTGGATTGCCGAAGCGCGGCACGGACTGGCGTCGGCGGAAAGCTACGCAAAGCTCTTGCGGGGACCCCGACTTCGCATGGCCAGCGTGCTCCCGGCGAGATTGGGCGTGCGCACTTTGGATCTTTTGGAAAAAAGCGATTGGGCGCATTGGGAGTCGGGTGTGAAAATCTCCCGCCGAGAAGTGCGCCGGGAGCTGTGTAAGGCACTGTGGGGGTGAGGGGCTTTCAGGCGACAGAGGGTCAGCGGAGGATCTGACGCATTAAGTGGATGTAGGTCTCAGGTTTAAAATTCCGCATTACATATATTGTGTGAAGTTATATATATGGGTGCTGAATGGGATGGTGGACTGGTGGGAAGCCTGAGTTTTTCAGAATTAGGGCGCGAATTTCAATCGGTCGTCTCTAAACGCCGCCCAGGAACGCGGATTTCAATCCGCCTATGAGCCGCGACGGAAGCCTGGAATTTTGATCAAAAAGTGACGGGTTGAACTGAGAACCTCATCTCAGACAACAAGTCGGCTCTGCTTAAGACAGGCAAAGTCATATCAGCAAGCTCGGAATCTACGCTAGGCTCTGTCTGGAAACTTCTCTTGCGGAGGCGGATTGAAATCCGCGTTCCATTACTGAGTCGACCTTTGCAAGCTGCGGATTGAAATCCGCGTTCCTTTTTTTGGTGACGAGAAAGATGTCAATCTAATCTTGAACAACGCGTTCGCTGCGACTAGAGTCGCCGCTTTCCAGCTCTCGGGGCGATGTTCATGTCGCTCTGAGTCGTGGCTGGCATCCTGTATTTTTTGAATTATGAGCCTCCTATCCATCGAAGAACTCAACCGGAACTCTCTCAGCGATCTCATTGATCGGGCCGTCGAAATGAAGGCGGAACGCGGTGCAGAGCGCGACAAACCGCTCGCCGGGCAGACTTGGGCCCTGATTTTCACGAAAGCCTCAACGCGGACGCGTGTTTCCTTCGAGGTCGGCATCCGGGAACTCGGCGGCAGCCCCCTCTTCCTCTCGAAAAACGACATCCAACTTGGTCGCGGCGAACCCATCAAGGACACTGCGCGGGTCCTGGGTCGCATGGTGCACGGAGCGATCATCCGGACCTTCGACCAGCAAGATGTCGTCGATTTCGCGCATTTTTCCCAAATCCCGACCATCAACGCCCTCACCGACGAAGAACACCCCTGCCAGATTCTCGCCGACCTCCTCACCGTGCGCGAAAAATTGGGCACTTGGGACAACAAGAAAATCGCCTTCATTGGCGATGGCGACAACAACATGTCGC
>JBNNED010000156.1:0-5254 GCA_050285825.1 Verrucomicrobiales bacterium
GTCCAATATTTTTTTGGCCGGTGCCGCTTGTAATAACTGTCGATCCCCCCTTCGGCATCCACCGCCAGCAGGCTGTTCCAGACCCGGCCGCCCTTCTTCGGGATGAGGTAATCGCCTTCCACTTCGGCCTCCATTTCGTAGCCACCCGCGATGATCGTGGCTGCCGACTCCCCGTGGACCGCTTCGAAGAGAAAACGCGTCATCGCGCCCAGACCCATCTGGCCCTCGGCCACGGGAATCCACTCCATCAAAGCCGCTTCCGGCCAGACGATCCAATCCGGCTGGGCGAGAACCTGGCGTTGTTCTCCGCCCGCCTCCGCCCCGGCGTTCAGGCCCGCCCGTTCCTCCTGCAGTCGCGCGATCTCGGCTTCACGGATTTCCTCCAAAGCCTTGAGAGTCAACTCCTCATAACCTTCATAAACCCGCTCCCGCTCCCAGGCCACGCGCGAGGCGAATTGCGGAATATTCTGCTGCACTAAGAGCACGCGCACCTCGCGTAGTTCGCCCGAGCGCACTTGGCCCATGCGCAGGGCTCCGACCAGCATCAGGCTCGCGATCACGGCCAGCGCGAGTCCGAAATCCCAATGGAGAAGGCGGACGCCGCTTCCGGCCTGAGCTCCCATTCTGCGGCCGACCTGCACCATGACGGCGCTGAAAAAAACGGGCAGGAACGAGAGCCCGCTCACCCCGACCCATTCCGCCGCCTGCGCGAGGATGAGGGAGTCGGCAAAAGTCACGCCCAAGCCGTTCCAGCCGAAGCCGGTGAGCATCCAGCCGCGCACCCACTCGAGCCCGCACCAGAGAAAACCCAGCACGAGAGCGTAGCCGAGACTACGCCGCGCCTCCTGCCAGCGCGCGCCGATCCCTTTGACTCTCTGCGACTCCGGATTCCTCCAGGGATTGCCGACCGAGGCGGCGAAAAGCCCGAAAAGGGCGAAGTAGAGGGCGAGGTAGGCGGAAATGGCGAGGGAGCCCGGTCCCGCGACCGTCCAGAGCCATTTGAGATTGAGCGACCAGAAGACGAAGCCCATGAGGTAGCCCAGCCCGAAGCCGCGCCGCTTGGCTTTTTTCTCCGGCAAGGTCCAAAACACGGGCAGAGCCAGCAAAAAAACGCCCCACACGAGCCAGGATTGCGAAAAGGGCGCGTAGCACAAGGCCAGCGCTCCGCCCGCCAGCGCACTCAGAAAAACCCGCTTCATCAATCGTCCCTCCGCACGAAAAAGCTCAACTGCTCCAGCTCCATAGCCAGATCCACCCGGTTGACCGTCACCGAGTCCGGCACTTCCAGCACCATCGGAGAAAAGCTCAGAATGCCCTCGATGCCCGCCGCCACGAGGTCGTTCGCCGCCTCCTGCGCGTGCTCGGCCGGGACGCAGAGCACGGCGAGGCGCACCCCTTCCTTCGCCACGTAATCGCTGAGCTCATCCATGCCATGAACCGGCAGGGAAATCCCGCGTTTCGTGACTCCTTCCGGGAAGGCGTCGAAGGCCGCGACGAGCTCGAAGCCTTCTTTTTGGAAGCCCTGGTAACGCAGGAGGGCGGCCCCAAGATTCCCCACGCCGACGAGGATGACCGGCTGGAGGTGTTGGCGACCCAGCACCTGGCGGATCGCCTCCAGAAGCTCGGCGATGGGATAGCCGAGTCCGCGCGTGCCAAACTGCCCGAGGTAGTTCAGATCCCGCCGCAGCTGGGACGAGTTGACCCCTGCGGCCTTGGCCAGCGCGGTCGAGCTCACCGTCTCCAAGTCATTCTCCAGGAGCTTGTTGAGACAACGATGGTAGATGGAAAAGCGGTAAATCGTCTTCCCTGGAATCGCCCCCTTTTCCGCCTGACCGCTCTCCTCTTTCATCGCTTCCTCAGATCATCCCGAGCTGCATCTTGCCCTCTTCGGAAATCATGTCCTGGTTCCAGGCCGGATCCCAAACGAGCTCGACATCCGCGTCCTTCACCCCGTCGAGCGTCATGACCCGGGCCTGCGCGTCGGCCGCGATGACCGGTCCCATGCCGCAACCGGGCGCGGTGAGCGTCATCTTGACCTTGACCGTGGCTCCTTCCTCGCCCTCCTTGACCTCGCAATCGTACACAAGGCCGAGATTGACGATATCGACGGGGATCTCGGGGTCATAAACTTGCTTCAGCTGATGCCAGACTTGCTCGTCGAGCGGCTTGCCGGCCATTTCCGCCGCTTCCGCCTGCTTTTTCTCGCTTTCCTCGGCATCAATCCCCAAGGCATCAATGTCATTGGAGGAAATCCGCGCCAGACCGGCGGGAGTCGCCACGGTGTAAGTTCCACCCAGAGTCTGCGTCACCACGACAGGCGTGCCCGCCGGCAGGGTCACGGTGTCCCCGGATGGGATTTGGATGGCGTCAACTTCGCGTTGCAAGGGAATTTCGTCATGCATGATGCGACAAACTTGCCCAGCAGGGCGCGCTTGGCAAGCAGAGAGGGAGAAAATCCCGGCAAAAAATAACTGACAAATCGGAAGAGATTTCACAGTATCATCAGAACTTTCAACATGAACACCACCGCTCGCCTCATCCCGCTCTTCGGAACCCTCTGCCTCAGCTCCGCCCCCGCCGCCATCATCTGGCAGGTGGGTGAAAACAATAACAGCCACGACAGCGTAAACGCCCAGACTGAATCACTGCTCTATTATGGCAACTCCGCCAACTTAGACTCCCTTCAGGAAAGTTCTGGCAGTGGGTCTAAGCCCGGGAGCGCGATCGCGAAAGACGACGACTTCTACTTCGCTGGCACTTACTCCACGGTCATGGATGGCAGCTCCTACACGCCTGTGGGCATGGTAGCGAGCCATGAAGCCAGCTTCGAGCGCGCCCTCACCACCGGCAACCGCAACTCCCGTATCCATTTTAATCTCGATAGTAGCCATGACCCTGGCGATATTTTCCGCCTGAGCGTGGATCACAACCACAACAACGGAGATGCCAGCTCACAATTTAATATCGAATTACGCTTCAACGGAAACCCCATCGGCTCCTACACCCACACGAGCGCGACCCGTAACAACATTTTTCAGAGCGACGAATTCACCCTAGCTTCTGTTGGGGCTGGTCTCAATTCCGCTGATGATAACTACGTTGAACTCATCTTGACTAATACACCCGGTGGAGGGGGCACTTATGTGACCTTCGACCAAATCACCCTCGAACAAGTCCCCGAGCCCTCCGCTCTCTTCCTCCTCGGTACCGGGGCTCTTCTCGGTCTACGCCGTCGTCGCTAAGACCCGCTTGTTCTCCCCCATCTCAACCAGCCATGCCGTTTTTCGGGGTGGCTGTTTTCGTTTCCGCCGCTGGCTTGGCATCTGCGCTGCTGATGATCGGCGGAAAAGAAGACCGCCTCAATGGATCCTTGCATCTTTCCAATTTCCTCCTAATCTCCCGCCCGACTAGCAAACTAGAATGTGAACTCCGCCAAGCGGAACCCGCCCGCGCCCTCCCGTCCGGCCACCGCTTCACCTGAATTGACCAACCATGAGCCTCTACCTGGACTACCTCGCCGAAATCGAAGAACGCAAAGCCGAAGACCTTCATCCGAAGCCGATTGACGGTGCCGATCTCCTCGCCGAAATCATCGCCCAAATCAAAGACCCCGCCCACGAGCACCGCGAGGACTCACTCCAGTTCTTCATTTACAACACCCTGCCCGGCACAACGGCGGCCGCTGGTGAAAAGGCGAAATTCCTCGAAGAAATCATCCTCGGGAGCGAGTCCGTCCCGGAAATCACTCCCGCGTTCGCCTTCGAGCTCCTCTCCCACATGAAAGGCGGCCCGTCCATCGAGGTCCTCCTCAATCTCGCTCTCGGTGACGACCCCGCCATCGCACAAGACGCGGCCGAAGTCCTGAAAACGCAGGTCTTCCTTTACGACGCCGACATGGCCCGCCTCAAAGAGGCTTACGAAGCCGGAAACGCCGTGGCGAAAGAACTTCTCGAGAGCTACACCGCCGCCGAGTTCTTCACCAAGCTGCCCGAGGTGCCGGAAGAAATCCAGGTCGTCAGCTACGTCGCGGGCGAAGGCGACATCTCCACCGACCTCCTTTCTCCGGGCAATCAGGCCCACTCGCGCTCCGACCGCGAGCTCCACGGCAAGTGCATGATCTCGCCCGAAGCCCAGTCGAAAATCAAGGCCCTGCAAAAGATCCACCCCGACAAGTTCGTCATGCTCGTCGCCGAAAAAGGCACGATGGGCGTCGGCTCTTCCCGCATGTCCGGCGTGAACAACGTCGCCCTCTGGACCGGCAAGCAGGCGTCCAAATACGTCCCCTTCGTCAACATCGCCCCCATCGTGGCCGGGACCAACGGGATTTCCCCGATTTTCCTCACCACCGTGGACGTAACCGGCGGCATCGGCCTCGACCTGCAGAACTGGGTCAAAAAGAAAGACGCCGCAGGCAACACCGTCACCGACGAAAACGGTGATCCCGTCCTCGAACAAAAATACTCTGTCGAAACCGGCACTCTGCTCACCATCAACACCCGGAGCAAGAAACTCCTCATCGATGGTCAGGAAGTCCACGACATTGCCAAAGCCTTCACCCCGCAGAAACTCGAGTTCATGAAGGCCGGCGGTTCCTACGCCATCGTCTTCGGAAAGAAACTCCAGTCCTTCGCAGCCGAAACGCTCGGGGTCGAGATGCCCGCCGTCTTCGCCCCTTCCAAGGAAATCTCCCACCCCGGCCAAGGCCTCACCGCCGTGGAGAAAATCTTCAACCGCAATGCCGTCGGCACGGCCAGTGACGAGCCCCTCCACGCGGGTTCGGACGTCCGCGTCGAAGTCAACATCGTCGGTTCCCAGGACACCACCGGTCTCATGACCTCCCAGGAGCTCGAAGCGATGGCCGCGACCGTCATTTCGCCCATCGTCGATGCCGCCTACCAGTCAGGCTGTCACACCGCTTCCGTCTGGGACAAAAAAGCCCAGGACAACATCCCGCGCCTCATGAAGTTCATGAACGACTTCGGTCTCATCACCGCGCGCGATCCCAAAGGCGAATACCACGCCATGACCGACGTCATCCACAAGGTGCTCAACGACCTTACCGTGGACGACTGGGACATCATCATCGGTGGCGACTCCCACACCCGCATGTCGAAAGGGGTGGCCTTCGGGGCGGACTCCGGCACCGTCGCCCTGGCGCTTGCGACTGGCGAAGCGACCATGCCCATTCCCGAATCGGTCAAAGTGACCTTCAAAGGCGAAATGCAGCCGCACATGGACTTCCGCGACGTCGTCC
>JBNNED010000157.1:0-4338 GCA_050285825.1 Verrucomicrobiales bacterium
TCGTCGGCGGCACCTGCCATTGGTAGCGCTCGGCGTAATCCGGGCCGTAATCCTGGTAAAAGTGCGGGGGCGAAGGACGCAGCGAGGCGAAATAAGGCATTTTCTCGCGCGGCATGGCGGCGGGCAGGGTCACGGCCACGACCGACTCGCCGTAGAGCGCGATTTGGGCGATTTCTTCGCGAAAATACTGTTTATACCAGGGCTCCGAGACGTTGTCGGAGGCGCGCAGGAAGACGAACCACATGAAATCCACGGCCCGCACCGGCACGCCATCGCTGTAAGTGGCGGCCTCGTCGAGACGGAAAAACACCTGGCGACCGTCCTCGCTGACGGCCCATTCCCGGGCCACGGCGGGAATGGTGCGCGCCGTTTCCGGGTGGAGGTCGATGAGCGCCAGCTCGACTTTGTCGTAAAGTTCGCCCCGGAAGCCGTTGTTGGAATTCGGTCCGAAGGGCGTGATCGTCGGCGGGAAGGACATCATGAAGGTGTTGTAAGCCCCACCCTTGCGCGCCTCGGGGTCGCCAATGGCCGGTTCGTCGGCTCCATTCTCCCAAGTCAGCCCCTCCGGAAGATCGGCCTCCTCGTGAAAGGCAAAATAATCGCCCAGTCCCTGCCGAAAACGCAGACGCGCCAGCTCTTCGTCCAACTGCCGCATCTTCTCGCCCAAGGCCTCCCGCTCCTCCGCGTCCAGGTCGGCGGCGGCGAGTTTTTCATCGATTTCCTTCCTTTTTCCCTCCTTCTCCGCGCTTTCCCGCGCGAGCCACTGGCGGATGTAGTCGTTGTAATGCGGGTACCAGGACTCGAAATCCTGCCCGACGAATTCCGTCTCCTTCTTCTCCCCGCAAGCCGCGAGAAAGAAGGCGAAAAGAGGCAGAAGACAGAGGCGAAGAGGCTGGAACCGGCGTTTTCTCATTGATAATAGCTGAATTTTTTCGGGTCAAAGGCCTCGCGCACGGCTTCTCCGACGAAGGTCACGAGCACGAGGAGCCCGACGAGGCAGGCGAAGGCCGAGGTGACAAGCCAGGGCGAAGAGGTGTTGGAAAGGCCGTCCTGGAGAAGCTGACCCCAGGTCGCGTACTTGGCGGGAAGCCCGAAACCGAGGTAGTCGAGCGAGGTCAGGGCGGAGATCAGGCCCGACACGGAGAAGGGCACGAGGGTGACGATGATGGCCACGGAGTTTGGCAGGAGGTGGCGGAAGAGGATGCGCGGCGTGCTCGCTCCGATGACGCGACTGGCCGCGATGTAGTCTCGCGCTTTTTCTTTCAGGGCCGCCGTGCGCATGAGGTAGGTCATGCTCATCCAGCCGAAAGCCGCGAGGATGATGACGATGAGCCAGAGCCCCGCTTTTTCCTTGAGCCGTTCCGGCACAGCCGTGCTCGCGATCATGACGATGAAGAGGAAGGGCATTTGCTCCAGCACTTCGATGAGCCGCTGGACGACGAGATCGAACCAGCTTCCGAAATAGCCCATGAGCAGGCCGATGGTGATCCCGGCGGCATAGACGAGCGGGATGTAAAAGAGGACGGCTTTGAAATTGACCTGCAAGCCGCCGTAAAGGTAAGCGAGCACGTCGTAGCCTTGGGAAGTGGTGCCGAGCGGGTGGAAATTCCCCTCTTTGAAGGAGATGCCGGAGGGGCTGAAGTCCACGATGACGAGTTCGCTCGCTTCCTGCCCTAAAAAGTCAGCCAACTCGCCCTCGCCCGTCCATTTCTCACTTCCCGGCACGAGCTGGCCGGCCTCAAAATTGGCTTGATAAACGCGTTTTCCCGCCCGGTCCCAGCCGTCCGCCGGTCCGTCGCGCAAACCCTCGCGGTAGCGATATTGCAAGAAGCGGTGTTCCGGCTGGTGGAGGTCGAAAACGCGCGCCGCGAGGCCGTTGTAGTTCTCGCCGCCGCGTTGCAGGCGCCCGTCTTCTTCTTTCAGGGGGAGAGCGACGGCGGCCACGCGGTCGTTCGTCGGCGCGTAGGGGTGGAGGGGCAGAATGACGCGATTTCCGGCGTCCGCTTCGCGAAACTGGCGCTTGAGCTGGCGGTAATCGGGCGCGGAGAGCGCGGCGTCTCCCTCCAGTCCGTAGTCGCTTCCCTTTTCCAGGGCGCGGGTGAAGGCGGGAAAAGTCCACTCGCCCTCGTATTTCACGGCGAGCGCTTCCTTGCCGACGAGGACGTGGTCGAGCGCGGCCAGTCCCGCGAGTGCGATGATGATCCAGAGCGAGTAATACCCCCGGCGGATCGACTTGAAACGCGCGATGCGTCGCTCGGTGAGCGGGGAGACGTTGCGCCCGAAGCTCGCTTTGAAAAAGAGCGTCAGCCCGAGCAGGAAGACCAGGCCGGTGAAGAGCCAGCCGAACCAGGGAAGCACTTCTCCGTCCGCGCCGACGTGGTGCAGCCACTCGATTTCCCGGCTGAGGCGGAAGGGAAAACGCACTGTTGGCAGCTCCAGAGCAGCGCGCTCGCCCCAGGCGCCCAAGAGCGCTCCGAGCATCATGAGAATGGATAAAAGAATGAACATCACTGGTATTTCACACGGGGATCAATCAGGGCCACGATCAGATCCGAAAGAATGTTGCCGATGAGCATGAGGAAGGCGCTGATGGTGAGCGTGCCCATGATGACTCCCTGATCCTGAGCGAGAAGCGCCTGGTATTGCAAGAGACCGAAACCGGGGATGTCGAAGACTTTTTCGATCAGAATACTGCCGGTGAGGAAGATGGCGATGAGGTGCCCGAGAGTCGTCGCGATGGGGATGATGGAGTTCCGGAAGGCGTGTTTGAAGACGGCGCGATTGAAGCCCACGCCCTTCGCCACCGCCGTGCGCACGTAATCCGCTGCGAGCTGGTCCATGAGGTTGTTTTTCATCATCATGGTGAGGTAGGCGAAGCCTCCGACGACGAAGGAAAGAAGGGGCAGAACGGTGTGATGCGCGAGGTCGCGGACTTGCTCCCAAAAGCTCATTTCCCCGAAATCCGCGCTCACCAAGCCCATCAGCGGGAACCAGCCCTGGCGCGCGCCGAGGTGGACGAGAAGCAGGGCCCCGAGCGAAAAGCCGGGGATGGCGTAGCCGACGAAAATCAGCACCGAGCTGAGGTTATCGACCGGTGTGCGGTGCTTAATGGCCTTCAAAACCCCAAGCGGAAGGCAGACGCCGTAGGTGATCAGAGTCGTCAAAATCCCGAAATACAAGCCGATGGGGATGCGCTCGACGATGAGGCTCCAGACCGAGTCGCCAAACTCCGATGACTTGCCCAGATCTCCCTGCAAAAGACCGGAAAAACGTTTTTTAAAGACGACAGCGCGGGGGACGAAATTTTCGGGAGCCGCCGAGATGTCCTCTTTGTTCAGGCGCGCCCACTTTTCGCGCTGCGCCTCCACCGACTCGATGCGCACCTCCCAGCCTTCGTCGGCGATTGGTTTTCCCGTATCGACGGCTGTCGCCGAGACGACCTCCTCGCCCTTGCGGACGATCTTGGCCTGCCGACCCGTCCCCTTCATCAGGACCAAAGTCTCCGTCCCGGGGTCGTCAATGAGCCCCTTGCCGATGCTCTCCGTGCCGAGATCGCGGAACTCGGCCTTGGCACTGAGGCGTTCGCGCGGATAGAGCCCGAGCCAGCGCAGATAAGCGAGCGGCCCCGGCTGGTCATAGCCGTATTCCGCCGCGAGCTGCTCATACGTTTCATAATCCGTCCCGCCCGTGGCCTCCCGCGAGCCGGTCGAGCCCGCGCCGCCGCCGTCGCCAACCTGCTGTGCCTGTTGCAGGGCCCGTTCCAGCGGACCGCCCGGCATGACGCGCGTCATCCCGAAAACCAGCATCGTCACCCCCAGCAAAGTCAGCGGAACGAGGAGCAAGCGACGGATAAAATAGGCTTTCATCGGGAATCAGGACTTTGACATCAAGGCCAACACTTAGTAACTCTCTTAGCGACGAAAGCAAGGTCTGCACAGAGCAAAATCCCGCTTTTCACGATCCCACACCGCCATGCGCTTCCTTTTCATCCTCGCCTGCCTCGCCTTCCTCAGCGCCTGCGACCCCCGCAGCGACATCGCCATCGCCAACGAAGAAGGCATCCTCATCGTCGGTAACTCTAACGAACCCAAGGGGCTCGACCCTCACCTCGTCTCCGGCGTTCTCGAATCCAACATCATCCGCGCGCTCTTCGAGGGCCTCTGCGTCGAAGACCCCGCCAAAGACGGCGAAGCCCTTCCCGGCGCCGCCGAAAGCTGGGAAGCGAACGCGGACTTCACCGAGTGGACCTTTTACCTCAACCCCCGTGGCAAATGGTCGGACGGCATCCCCGTGACGGCCCACGACTTCGTTTTCGCCTACCAACGCCTCCTCTCGCCC
>JBNNED010000158.1:0-4725 GCA_050285825.1 Verrucomicrobiales bacterium
GAAGTGGCGGGTGGTCGTGTCCGACGGGGCGGAGAGGACCTGGGAGCCGGCGCGGAGATACCAGGTCGCGGGGATTTTATCGCAAGGAGAGGTGGCGCGGAATCCGGGGACGTTTTCGGAGCGGGACTTGTGGCGCGATAAGGGGTTTTTGTTAGGCTTTTCAGCCCGGAAGGTGGAAGCGACCGGTTCGGCTCCCTGGCTGTGCTGGGTGCCGTGGGTGGAAGGGGCGCGGGACTACGTGCGGGGGGCGGTCGGGCGGGGGCTGAGCGAGGACTCGGCGGGCTTGCAGGTGATTCGGGCGATGGTGCTGGGGGAGAAGCCCGCGAGGGACTCGGAGGTTTTTCAGGCCTTTCGTTTCAGTGGCTCGCTGCATGTTTTCGCGGTGAGCGGCTTGCATGTCACCCTGGTGGGAGGGCTGCTGTGGTGGGTGCTGGGGCGGGCGGGTTTGCCGGTGGCGTGGGTGGTGGCGGGGGTGCTGGGTGCGATGCTGGCTTATGCTTTGGTGACGGGGGCGCGACCTCCGGCCTTGCGGGCTTTTGTGATGGGGGCGGTGTTTTTGTCGGGGTTTTTGGGGCGACGGCGGGTGAATTTGCTCAACACGCTGGCGGCGTGTTTGTTGGTGGTGATGTCTTGGCGGCCGGGGCAGGTTTTTGAGCTGGGTTTCCAGTTGTCCTATTTTGTCCTCCTGGCCATCGCGCTCGGGGTGGGTTTGGCGGAGCGGGGGACCTTGCGCATGGCGGAGCTGGATGCCTTTATGCCGAGGTCTTTGTTGTCGCCCTGGCAAGAGCGGATGCTGCTGCTACGACGATGGGCGGCGGGGATGGTGGCGGTGTCGGCAGTGGCCTGGCTGGGGTCTTTTCCTTTGATTGCATGGCATTTTGGGCTCATGACGCCGGTGTCGGTGCTGGCGGCGGTGGTCTTGGTGCCGGCGACGGCGGCGGTGCTGGGTCTGGCGATGGCGAGTGTGTTGGCGGGGTCCTTGGTGCCCGCGCTGGGGGTGTGGCTCAATGTGGTGAACGGGGCGATGGCGTGGGCGGCATTTCAGTCGGCAGCTTTGTTCGCGGAACTGCCAGGAGGGCATTTCCGGGTGGGAGAGCGGGCGCCGGCGGAGATCGTGGTCTATGATTTGGAAGGTGGTGGGGCGAATTTGATCTCGGCGGGCGGGGGAGTGATGGTGGATGTGGGAAGTGGGCGGGATTTTGTCCAATTACTGAGGCCGTCTTGGCGGCGTTGGGGCTTTTCCCCGGATAGCGTGGTGCTGACTCACGCGGACAAGGCCCATGTGGGGGGGGCGCTGCCGTGGCTGGAAGGGGACGGGGCGCGCCAGTTGCTGGTGCCTGAGCGAGAGGCGCGGAGTCGGAGTTATATCGAGGCCCTGCAGGCGGCGGAGGCAGCGGGCTGTCGGGTGCTGGTGGGCGGGGCCGGCGGGCTGTATGAGCTTGAAGAAGGGGTTTGGCTGGAGGTTTTGTGGACGGGGCGGGAGGCCTCGGGCTGGCTGGCAGACGACCGCGGAATGGTGCTGCGCTTGCACTGGCACGGCTGGCGGGTTTTGTTTTTAGGCGATGCGGGCCTGCGGGTGTGCCAGGAGGTGCTGGAGGCGGGGGCGGATGTCGGAGCGGAGGTGGTCGTGCTGGGGCGGCATGTGCACGGCGGGGGTGGGGAGCTGGCGCTGCTGAAGGCGAGCGGGGCGCGGGCGGTGGTGACGAGTTGGGGGCATTTCCCGGGGACGGAACGGGATCCGGCGGGTTGGCGTGAGCGGGTGGAGGGACTGGGCATTGAAGTGTTTTCCCAGCGGGAGTGCGGCGCGGTGCTGATGGATGTGAGGGAGGAAAGCCTGCGCCTGCGGGCTTTTTTGGAGGAGGGAAGGGAGTTGGAGCTGAGGAGGGATTGAGTTATCAGTTGCCAGTTGCCCCGAAGCACCGAACACCGAAGTCCTGAAACTCCGGAATCAGAGGGCGCGGGCGCGGTAGGCTTGGAGGCGTTTGCCTTGGGCCTCCCATTGCCGTTGGAAGTCGGTTTTGGGGTAGAAGAAGCTGTCGTCTTCCCATGCTTCACGCGTGAAGAGCGGGGAGGCGTCGAGAAATTCGCAGGCCCAGTCGAAGTACTCATCGTGGTCGGTTTTGAAGAGGAATTCGCCTTGGGGGACGAGGGCGCGGTGGACGGCTTCGAGGAAGGGATTTTGGACGAGGCGGCGTTTGTGGTGGCGGGCTTTCGGCCAGGGGTCCGGGCAGAGGAGGTGGAGGCGGGTGACGCTGGCGGGGGGGAGGAGCCACTGGACGGTGTAGAGGCTTTCGAGACGGAGGACGCGGACGTTGTGCAGTCCGGCGCGCTCGGCTTTGCGGGAGACTTTGCGGACGCGACCGAGGAGGCGCTCGATGCCGAGGAAGTTGCGCTCGGGGTGCTCGCGGGCGAGGTCGATGAGGAAGGTGCCGTCGCCACAGCCGAGGTCGATTTCGAGCGGGGCGGGGCGCTCGAAGTGGCTTTGGACGTCGAGGTGCGCGAAGTAGTCGGCGGGGACGAGTTCGTGAGTTTCAGCGGTGCGGACAAACATGGCGGCGGCGGGTCAGGGTTTGAGGAGCTGGGCGACGGAAGAGAAGTCGTTCTGGGCGTGGCCGTTTTCGGCGGCCTGGCGGAGTTGGGCGGCGGTGGCTTCGAGGGCGGGGAGGTGGAGGTTTTTTTCGTGAGCGAGCTGGCGGGCGTAGTCGGCGTCTTTGAGCATGTTTTCGGTGGAGAAATGCGGGGTCAGGTCGGTGTCGGCGATAGCGCGCAGCTTCATCTCGGCGCTTTTCGAGCAGGTGGCGTTGCCTTGGAGCGCCTGGAGGAAGGCGTCGGGCGCGATGTCGTGTTGTTGGCAGATGGTGAGGGCTTCGGCGAGGGCTTGGACGGTGGTGGCCGTGAGGAGGTTGGTTGTGATTTTCAGAATGGTGGCGGCGGGCGGTGCGCCGAGGGGGACGATGAGGCGGGAGGTGGCGGCAAGGACGGGGCGGTGTTTTTCGAGGAGGGCGGGGTCGGCGGCGGAGACGTAGTAGGTGAGTTCACCGGCGGCGGCGGCATCACGTGAGCCGGTGAAGGGAGCGTCGAGGAATTCGAGTCCGCGGCGTTCGCATTCGGCGGCGAGCCAACGGGTGGTGGCGGGATCGATGGTGGCGTGATTGAGGAAAGCCGTGCCGGGGCGGAGCTGGTCGGCGAGCCGGGTGAAGAGCTCGCGCACGGCTTGGTCATCGCGCAGGTAGCAGAGGACGCGCGTGGCGCGGGCGGCGTCGGCAGCGAGGTCGGAGCTGAGATCGGGACGATCTTTCGGGCTGCGATTCCAGGTGATGAGGGGGTGGCCTTGTTGGGCGAGTTGATCGGCGCAACGCGAGCCGATGATGCCGAGTCCGAGAAGAAGGTTCATGCACAGAGTGTGAGGGAGCGGTGGGCTGATGTCGAGGCCGGGGGGCTGGCGCGCTTATACCAACTCGCAAAACGATCTGGTATCATGTTTTTTTACATGTAGTGGATGACAGGCTGCGCGTTGTCCAAGAAGCTGGCCGTTTTTCGGTAAAATCAGCGTTGTTCGTTGCTTCTGGTGCTGGCGCCACGCGCGCCTCACGCCTTGATTTTCCTCGATAACCAGCTCAGCCATGATGCCAGATCGGTTGACTCATTGGTATTAGGATTCGAGCGAGGAAAGGAGAGAGAGAATGCGGGCGATGCGCTCGCGCGTGTCGCTGAGGTCGAGGAGTTTCTGACGCTGGCGGGGGTCGTGGATGAACTGCTGGGCGATGGTGTCGGCAAGGGCGGCGGCGTTTGGCGCACGGTCGAGCCCTTCGGCGATCTGTTCGCGGATTTCCGAGGGAAAGCGGGAAAGTATTTTTTCGGAGGCCTGGCGCAGCTGGAGGCGTTCACTGCCGTCTTCTTCCGAGGTGAGGGTCGTGTCGACGAGAGGGGTGATTTGGGCAAAAGGGTAGCCGTTTTTGAGGGTCCAGTCGGAAAAACGCACGCGGCTGAGGCCGACGAGGATGAGAAGATAGTGGCCGTTGGGGAGTTGCCGGGCGGCGCGCACGCGGGCGATGGTGCCGGTGGGAGAGATGGGGAAGCCGGCCGCTTCGAGGTCTTCAGCCGAGCTGTCGGTGAGGCGACCGACACAGAAGAGAAAGTGGCTTTCGAGGCTGTCTTTGAGCAGTTGGCGGTAGCGCGGCTCGAAGATGTGGAGGGGGAGGGCGCCGTGGGGGAAGAGGACGGTGTCCGGGAGGGCGATGGCACCGCAGTGGCCGGGGATGGGAAGCTCGGGCATGGTGGGTCAAATCAAGCCGTCTTTGCGCGATTGCTTCCAGTAGGCGTATTCCGAGCGGTTGAAGTCGATGTATTCCGGCGAGAGATCGGAGGTGTACATGTGGTAGCTGGCTTCGCCGAGGTTGAGGTCGATGCGCAGGGTGAAATCGCGTTTGGAGACGATGTTGCGCAGAACGTCTTGGTTCGTGGGAGCCATGAGGCCGCCGATGCAGGCCGCTTTGCCGTTGTAGGAGATGTCGATCATTTCCTCGCGGATGCTGGCGCGGGAGTAGCCGATGGCGTGGATGACGCGGCCCCAGTTCGGGTCGTTCCCGTTCCAGGAGGCTTTGACAAGGGCGGATTTGGCCACGGCCTCGGCGGCTTTGCGGGCGTCGACGGCGGTGCGGGCACCGACGACTTCGAGGGTGATGAACTTGGTCACACGTTCGCCGTCGCGCACAATGGCTTTGG
>JBNNED010000159.1:0-7916 GCA_050285825.1 Verrucomicrobiales bacterium
GTGCAAACTGTTCACCTGAAGAACAATCGAAGTCACATATTCATAAATTCCATTACTCCAGGGATCGTAGAGGAACGCGATGAATGTTTGCGGATCAAGACTCGACGCCACATTAAAGCTCTCCGATCCGATTGACCCAGAAGCTCCAAAAAACTCGGCCGTGATCGCATTCACACCAGAATCAATCACCCCTCGGTCATTGAAAATAATAATATTTTCAATGTCATAAGCCGCATCCAGATTGAAAGTGAAGAAGTGTCCTCCCGGGATCGTCGTGGGGTTCGTTGAACCATTCCCGTCATACAAAATCCCCGTCCAATCCGAGGTTGTATCTCCAGGCCCGACTCCATCAATGATGGTTATCCAAGCTTGCACCAGGGGCAAATGTTAAGGGGGTGCCCCCGGAATCTGCAGCAGAGACAGACGTGATTCCGCCATTCGCTCCCGTCAGCAATGTAGACGCGGAAGCCATAGCCACAGTAAGAATGCTATAACTCAATAATATTTTATTCATATCGTTAATTGTTTTCCGAAATAATCCCCACCATGAGAATCCAGTTTATCCAAAAACGCCTTGAGCACTTCGAAACGATTGCAATCGGTTGCAGCTTAAGCGTTTTCGCGAATTTATCATGCTTCTTTTTTGTGACTTTCAAATTCTCCGCATTTTTCTTTTTTTTAGAACGATTGACTCATTGCCTTATTGAGACTAAATCTCATCGCCAAGTCGAACCACTTAGCCACCGCCATGATCCTCTGTATTCCCGACGTCCTCACGCCCGAAGAAACGAAATCCTGCCGCCAACTTCTCGATGCCGCCGAGTGGGAAGACGGCAAAAAAACGGCCGGTCACCAAGCCGCGAAAGCCAAGGACAACAGGCAGCTTCCCGCCGACAGCCCCGCCGCCCGCGAAGTCGGCCAAACCATCCTGCGCGCGCTCCACGCCAATCCCCTCTTCACCTCCGCCGCCCTGCCCCTCCACATCCTGCCACCCATGTTCAATCGCTACTCCGGCGGCCAGCAATTCGGCACCCACGTCGACAGCTCCGTGCGCACCCTGCCCAACGGGCAACGCATCCGCACCGACCTTTCCTGCACCCTCTTTTTCGCCGAGCCGGAGGAATACGACGGCGGTGAGCTCGTCATCGAAGACACCTACGGCGCGAAATCGGTCAAGCTCCCCGCCGGTCACATGGTCCTCTACCCCTCGACCTCCCTGCACCACGTCACCCCCGTCACCCGCGGCGCGCGCGTGAGCTCCTTTTTCTGGCTGCAGAGCATGATCGCCTCCGACGAACGCCGCTCCCTGCTTTTCGACATGGACATCGCCATCCAACGCCTCTCCGGCGGCCTCCCCGATAACGAAATCGCCAGCCAATCCGCCGTCCAACTCACCGGCGTCTATCACAACCTCATCCGCCAATGGGCGGAAATGTGAGATCAAAGACTTTCAGATTGCCAGACGGTCAGACCATCAGGAAAGTGGAAGAAGATATGCTCCCGCCACTCACCGCCATTCCGCCGGAAGTCGCTTCCGTTTCTGATTACGAAAAACTCGCCGCCGAGCGCGTCGAACCCGGCGCGTGGGCTTACCTCCAGGGTGGCGCGGCCGATGAAATCACGGCAGAGCGTAATCTGGAGAGCTTCCGCGCTTACGACATCGTCCCGCGTCTCTTCCGCGATCTCACCAACGCGCACACCCGCCTGAAGCTCCTCGAGCGCGAGTACGAGCACCCGGTTTTCATCGCCCCAACCGCCTTCCACCGTCTCTTTCATCCCGAGGGGGAAGTGGCCACCGCCCTCGCCGCCACGGCCTTAGAAAGCCCTTTCACCCTCAGCACCCTGGCCAGCACCAGCCTGGAAGACGTCGCGTCCCAGCCCGAAAAAAATCCCGCCGGTCTCTGGTTCCAACTCTACCTCCAACCCGAGCGCGAGGACACCCTTTCCCTCGTCCGTCGCGCCGAAAAAGCCGGCTACGAAGCTCTCGTTCTCACCGCCGACGCCCCACTGAGCGGCCTGCGCAACCGCGAGCAACGCGCCCGTTTCCTGCGCCCCGCCCACATCCAGCCGGTCAACCTCGCCGGCCTCCCTTCCCAACCGCCCTCCGAGCTCATTTTCGGCAGTCCTCTCCTCGAAAACGCGCCCACCTGGCCGGATCTCGCCTGGCTCGCGGAAAAGACCTCATTACCCATTTTACTCAAAGGCGTGCTTCATCCCGACGACGCCCGCGCGGCTCTCGACCACGGAGCGGCGGGGCTCATCGTCTCCAATCACGGCGGGCGCGTCCTCGATACCGTCCCCGCCACCCTCAGCGTCCTTTCCGACATCGCCAAAGCCCTCGACTCCCGCGCTCCGCTTCTTTTCGACGGCGGCATCCGGCGCGGCTCGGATATTTTCAAAGCCCTCTGCCTCGGTGCCGACGCCGTCATGATCGGTCGCCCCATTCTCCACGGACTCGCCGCCGCCGGAGCTCTCGGCGTGGCCCACGTCCTCAAACTCCTCCGCACGGAACTCGAAATGACGATGGCGCTCGCCGGCTGCCCCGACCTCGCCAGCGCGCACCCGGACTTTCTTCGTCCGTTCTAATCCAGTCGCTTCAAAACGTGCGTCCCGGATCCGAGCGGGGCGAGTTCGATTCTTCCGTCCCGGTGCTCGACTTCGACTTCCTGGTCATTGAGGAGAACTCGGGCTGAGGCATTCGCTCCAGCGGGCAGGGAAACGTGCGCCCGCACGTTGTCGGGGAGGCGCACTTCCATTTCCCAGCTTCCCACTTTCCGCTCCCAAGCCACCTCGATGCGACCTCGCTCGGTCTCCAGCCAACCGCGCGCCCAGGGGAGTTTTTCGCCGCAATCGACCGGAGCGATGCGCACCTCCTCATACTGCGGCTGCGTGGGAAAAATCCCGAGAAGATAACGGGTGTAGGCTTCCAGGCCCGCCGCGCCCCAGGCGTGCGACTGACTGTGCCCGACTTCGTCCGCGTCCCAGGCTTCCCACGTCGCCGTTGCTCCCCGGGCGAGACAACGGGCCCAGCCGTCTTGCTCGGGATTGGTCAGAAGGTCGACCAGAGCCGCTCCTTCCCCTTCCTCTCCGAGGGCGCGCAGTAGCCAGGAAACGGTGATCATCCCGACCCGCATATCGAGGGATTTGACGTGCTCTAAAACACTTTCGCGTGCGTCTTCCGGGACGATCCCCATCGCCAGAGGAATGATGTTGGCGTGTTGGGAAGCGTGCGAACTGAGTTCCCCGGAGGCCTTCAAGCCGTCGTAGTAGCGACCACTGGAAAGAAGTTGGGCGTTGAGCGCGGCGCGCAGTTTTTCCGCATCCGCCGCGTACGCGAGCGCCTCGGCCTCATTTTCAAGCACGCGCGAAATACCGGCGAGCAGGTGGAAATCGACGTAAGCCCAGCCATTGACCACGGTGTTCGCCGTCGTTTCCACGTCATAGCCGTAGCGCATGTTGGGTGGCCAATCGACGATCCCAAACTCGTAGGAGCCACTGCCGCCGGTGAGTTTCTCGACCAGCCCCCGGCTCCCCAAATGCCGTTTCACGTAGGCCGCGATGTCCTGCAAGTAAGGATAAGCCTCCGCCAGAAAGGCCCGGTCGCCCGTTTCCAAATAATAACGCCAGACCCAGAGCGGGTAAGCCTGGGTGTAATCCGGGATGTCGCGCGCGCCGTCGGCATTGGGATAAACGGCATTCATCCGACCGCGCAGCTCCTCCGCACTCCAATGCTGGCGCATGGAATCGAGAAACTCCCGCATCGTGCGCTGAGTCAGCTTGCGCTCGCCCAAAACGGGCATGGCCACGATACTCTGAATGGCGGCATCGCCCAAAAAGCCCCCCTTTTCGCGCGTCGGGGTATCGACGAACTCCTCCTGCGCGCAGGTATAGAGCGAGTGCTTCATGAGCGCCCAAACGGCATTCAGGGTGTCATTTGGCGACTCAAACCCGGAAGCGGCTGCATCCAGTTCGCTGTGCCGATGAATCAGGCGCACGTCTTCCGCCTGCAACTCCGGCACACCCTCGAAGGCCAAGTAACGGAAGCCCAGATATTCCTCGGCTTCAAAAACAAAATCCCCGCCGCTCAAGGTCGCAAAATAACGGAGATCGGTCGATTGATCCTGCGCGGGGTCGATCTCGTCCCGCCCTTCCTTCAAGGCGTAACCCGCTCGCATTTTCACGACATCGCCCGCCTGCCCACCGGAAAAACGAATCTTCGGTCGCCCCGCATAGACTTTTCCAAAATCGACCAGATAGCTCGCTTCACCGGTTATTTGGAATGAAACGGGAGCGATTTCCGACTCTACGATGCGACTCAGTTCCGGTCTCAAGCTGCCCGTCCAGGGAGCCTGCGGAGGCGCGCCCAACTCCTGCGCGGCTTCCCAACCAGCCTCGTCAAAGTCTGCCGCCAACCAGTCCGGACGGATTTCCCGTCCGTCGATGTGCTCCACAAAACCTACGCCCTCGCCCCGGTTGCGCTGGGGCATGTCCAAACGCCATTCCGGCGCGCGGCGCTGCCGCCAGGCGCCATCCGTGCCCAGAACGGCGCTCGTTCCATCTGCAAAATGCGCCACCGCCTTCATCAGGAGTCCCCGTTCATTTTTCGGGCGACCCTGCCCGCCACCGAACCAATGAGTCCGCACGGCCACCTGGTTCACCGCTCCCGCGCGCAGGTAGGGCGTGAGGTCGAAAGCCCGGTAATATTGAAATTCGGGATGATGGAAGGCCTGGCCGTAACCCGCGAGCTGACCATTGAGCCAGAGGCGATACTGGTGCGTGCCGCTGAGGTAGGCCGTGGCACGGACGATGCTTTTGGCCGGCAAATCCCAATTCCGGCGATAGAGCGTGTAGTCGTCCGGCTCGTCATTTTCCCGCCGAATCCACTGCGCACCGTCCCAATCCGCGTTTTCCAGGAGTCCCGTGCCGAAAAAAGAAGCCTCGGCGTACGGGCTGGCCAAGCCAGAGGCGTCCCAAACCCGGACTTTCCAAGAATAACGCGCATCAGCCGCCAGCTCCGCTCCCGCGTAGGCGACGTGATTCTGCGTGGAACCCGCGACCTTCCCGCTGTCCCAGAGATCGCCTTCATCCGCCTCCAGCTTCTCGACTGAAGAAGCGACGAGAATCTGCCACGCGCTCTGGCTTTCGCCATCATCTGGATCATCAAAGCGCCAGCCGAAATAAAGAGCGGCGGGCAAGCCGACCGGCTCCGCCAGATCCATCGTGCGCAGCCCAGCGGGAGCTTCCGGCGCGTTGCCTTCCTCCTGCGCCGCCAGCGGCCAAAGTCCAAAAGCCAGAACGAGAACTCCGGCAAGTCGTATTTTAAAGATCATGACAAAGAATTTTTATGAAGCGTGGAAGTTCAACTTTCCTCCCGATTGGCCACCGGCCAGGCGACGAACCAAATGAGAGCGCTCGCCAGCATCACACCCTTCATCGGGGCGGCTTCGAGTTGGCCAGCGAGAAAGAGCACGGGCGGGAGAATCGTCGCCGCGAGCGCGAGCATCGATACGAGAAAAGCGGGTTTTTTCATATGAAATCAGGAGTCGGAATTCAGGCCACAGCCTTCGCCTGCCAGAGTTTGGAAAGAACGATGTAGAGCAAGCCGCTGAGGACGTAAACGGGGAGCGTGACATAGGTCGGGAGCGGCATGGCGAAGTGTTTGACGGCCCAGAAACCAATGGCGGCCGGCGCGATCCAGGCCACGAGCGCGGCCACATTGAAGGAACTGCGGAACTTCTCTGCGGGGTCACTGACGAGACCCAGTCGCTTTGCCAAAAAGACATCGACGACGATGATGGCACCGACGGGAGCGAGGATGAGGACGTAGATCCCGACAAAATCGAGCAACTTCATCGCAAAGGCCGGAAAAAGCCCGGCCACCGTGCAGACCAGGCCCGCCAGCAGGGTCGTCGTCGTGCGCGAAACCTTCGGCATGATCCCCTGGAAGGCCAGACCCGCCCGGTAAATCGTCGGATTCGCCGTCGTCCAGCCCGCGATGACCACGCAGATCAAACCAGCCCAGCCCACGGCCTCGAAAACCATCGGTCCCGGAGCCACGCTGGCATCCTCGCCATAGCGTTGCAACTGAAGGGAGTAGAGCAGCGCGGCGCAAATCCACGCCACGAAATGGCCGAGGTACATCCCCGCCGCCGGCGCCCAGCCCGCCGAAGGTTTTTTGGCAAAACGGAGGATCGAGAGATCGGACATGCCGAGGTGCATCGCGCCGTTGCAGAACCAGGCGAAGAAAAAGACGCCCCAGAAACCGATCTTCGGGTTATTTCCGAGCGGCGTGCCCGTGAGGATTTTTGCGACTTCCAGCGATTCCAGCTTGGGCAAAGTCACCAGGCCGCAGGCGACGAAAATCAAGAACATCCACGGCGCCGCCAGGTGTCCGACCTTCGAGACCAGCCCGTAGCCTTTCATCGCCACAAAGGTCATCACCGCTCCGATGACAAGCACGATGAGGCACCACGAAAACCCTGTCGGCATGGTGTCGTTCAAGGCCGGCATGGCCACTCCCGGGAAGGGCACGCCAACCGCCGTGGCCGACACCGTGACCATCGCTCCGGCCAAAAAGCAGAACAGCAGGCCGTTGGCCAAATTGTAAATCGTCACGAGTCGCCGACCACAGATCTTTTCCAGCTTGTAATAAAGCGTCACCCGCAGCCGCGTCGCGATGTTCGCCGTGAGGTAGCGCCAGGTCAGCACGGCTGCCAAATTGCCCAGCAGCAGGCCCAGAATCAGATCGCCAAAAGCCACGCCGTAAGCCACGAACAGCGGTCCGATCATGAACTCCGTGCCCGCGGTGTGCTCGCCCGCGTACATGCCCCAGAACGACTTGTTTCCGCGTTGCGCCTCCTCGGGGACCGGTCTGCGCTCAAACTCTTCGCCGGCCTGCACCGCCTGCGCCGCTTCTTCCATGCTCACTTCCATTGCCATCGTGTTGTCTGTCGTCGTTTACTGATACTCAATCTCTCCCGCTCAAAACTTCATGCTCATAGCGCCGGACTTCCGCCAGCCAGCTCTGACTTCCCGGCACGTCCTGGCGGCGACAATATTCCTCCCAGACCTCGCCAAAAGGCATCATTTTCAGGTCTTCCAAGAGGGCCAGGCGCCCGGTGTAATCACCCGCCAGCTCCATCTCCCGCAGTTTGGCCGAAGGTTCCAAAAGGGCAATCAACAAGGCCTTGATCATCGCTCGCGTCCCGATCGTCCACGCCGCCACCCGGTTGATGGAGGCGTCGAAGAAATCCAGCCCGATGTGGGTCCGCTCCAGGAAATCCCCGCGCACGAGCTCGCGCGCGATGTCGAGGAGGAGGTCATCCAGCACGATGACGTGATCGCTGTCCCACCGCACGCCACGCGAGACATGGAGGAGGATTTCCGGGACGAAGAGAGAGACCGCCGAGAGCTTGTCCGCAATGGACTCCGTCGGGTGAAAATGACCCGCATCGAGGCAGAGCAAGGTCTCATTTTTCACGGCATAGCCCATATAAAACTCGTGGGAGCCAACGACGTAGGACTCCGACCCGATCCCGAACAACTTGCACTCCACGGCATCGCGGGTGTGCGGCAACTTTTCCGCGAAAATCCCATCCAAAGTCTCCTCAAGCCTCCGGCGCGGGCCGAGGCGATCGGCCGGAAGGTCTTTGAAACCGTCAGGAATCCAGAAATTGTTGACACTCGGCGACCCCAAAGCCTCTCCCATGGCATTGGAAATTTCCCGGCAGCGCCGCGCGTGCTCGACCCAGAAATCCCGCACGCCGGCCTCCGCGCTCGACAGCGTGAAGCCCCCAGCCGCTTTCTCGTGGGCGAAAAAAGTCGGGTTGAAATCCAGCCCCAATCCCTGTTCTCCAGCCCAATCGATCCAATTCTGGAAATGCGCCACTTCGTAGGCGTCCCGATCCAAGATCGGA
>JBNNED010000160.1:0-12493 GCA_050285825.1 Verrucomicrobiales bacterium
GATCTGGCTCTCGCCATACGACAGAGACTTCATCCCGCCCGACCACGCCCCCGACAGGCGCCGGAAGGGCGAAGTCAACAAGCGCGCCGCTTCTCCGGACATCGCCGGCAGCTCCGTCAAAGTCAGCAAACACCGCCCCGCCCCCGGCACCCGCGCGAATCCCGCCCCCGGCTCCCCCGCACTCAGCGTCACCCGCAGCCGCCCCTCCCGTCGACCCGTCGCTTCCACCAAACGCCCGACCTGACTCCGCAGCTCCTCCTCTCCCGGCACCTCCAAACCGAGCCGCGCCGCCGAGCCCGCCAAACGCGCGTAATGCCGCTCGAAATAACGCGCCTCCCCCGCCGCCACGCGCAGCGTTTCAAACAAGCCATCGCCCAGCGAAAACCCCAGATCCAGAGGCGAAATCCGCACCTCCTCCACCGCCCGCAACTCCCCATCAACGATCATCAGCTCAGCCTTCATCTATCGAATTTCTACCAAATCTTCCCCAGTAGCCAAAAACGACAAGGCCTCGTCCAAGTGTGCCGCCAGCACCTCTTTGAGCCGCGCTTCGGAAGTATTACCACATCGCAGCCAGATCACTTTCGGAGGTGCCCCTTCACGGATCACCCTCTCAGCAAAATCCCGATCCTTGGTAAGAATCACCACTCCTTCCTCCTTGCCTTGAGAGAAAATCTCAGTGTCCTCAGCCTCCCGCAAGCCCAATTCCCGCAAGGGCACGGCCTTATGACCAAGCTCCTCCCGCACCCAAGTCGCGACCCGCGGAGACAGGTGAGCATCGAACCAAATCATGCCGCAATCACTGGGTGATCGATACTTTGCGCGGCATAACTGATCGCCGCCACCAAGTCCTCGCGCTCCAGATCGGGCATCTCATCCAGGATCTGCTCAAAATCCAATCCCGCAGCGAGGAGATCCAAAACATCCGTCACCCGGATTCTCATCCCCCGGATACAGGGGCGTCCACCGCACTGCCGGGCATCAATGGTAATTCGCTGTTCTGCCAGACTCATGCCCTACTCTAGCGCGATTCCACGCCAAGCGCGACCTTTTTTAAGCAGTTTCAAGTCTCACCTCTTCCAGTCTTAAGTCTTGTGTCTTCATAAGCTCTCTCCTAAAACGCCTCCCCACTTCCACCATGAACATCTCGCTCAACTGGCTCCAGGAACGCCTCGATCTCGGCTCCCGCTCTCTTTCCGAAATCTCCGACCTCCTCACCTTCGCCGGCATCGAAGTCGAAGGCCTGCAAAGCATCGGCGTGCCTTCACCGAAAATCGTCGTCGCCCAAATCAAGGAGGCCGTCCAGCACCCCGATGCCGACAAGCTCAAAGTCACCCAGGTTGACGCCGGCGAGGGCGAGCTGCGTCAGATCGTTTGCGGCGCGAAAAATTATCAAGTCGGCGATAAAGTCCCCTGCTGTCTGCCCGGCGCGGATCTCGGTGGCTTCGTCATTGGCGAGACCAAGATGCGCGGCGTGGAATCGAAGGGCATGCTCGCGGCCGGCTCCGAGATCGGCCTCAGCGACAAGGAAGACGGCCTCCTCATCCTCGACGGCGACCCCGCCCCCGGCACGCCGCTGCAAGAGCTTTTCCCCTCCGACACCCTGATCGAAGTCGAGGTCACTCCGAACCGCCCCGACCTCCTCTCCCACTCCGGACTCGCCCGCGAGCTCGCCGCCCTGCTCGGCAGCGCAGTGAAGCCTCTCGAACGCGCCCCCTCCGAGCTCCCCGCCACGCGCGAGGCTGGTTCCGAGATCACGCTCGCCAGCGAAACCTGCCCTTTCTACTCGCTGGTGAAAATTTCCGGCGTCAAGGTCGGCCCCAGCCCCGAGTGGCTCGCCCGCAAGCTCACCGCCATCGGCCTCCGCCCCATCAATAACATCGTCGATATCACCAACTACGTCCTGCACGAAACCGGACAGCCGCTGCACACCTTCGACGCCGCGAAAATCCAGGGCCCGCTGCACATCCGCGCCGCCCGGGCGGGCGAAAAATTCCCCGCCCTCGATGAAGCCACCTACGCGCTGGAGGCTGGCGATTGCCTGATCTCCGATGAAGCCGGCCAGCCTCTCGCCCTCGGCGGCATCATGGGCGGCCTCGACAGCGGCGTCACCGAAGGCACGAGCGATGTCCTCCTCGAATCCGCCTGGTTCCAGCCCTCCGCCATCCGCGCCACTTCGCGCCGCCTCGCCCTTCACAGCGACAGCTCCTACCGCTTCGAGCGCCGGGTCGATCCCGCCCAGGTCCTCCCCGCCTCCGCTCTCGCCACCCGCCTCATCCTCGAACTCGCCGGAGGTGAAGCCGCCGTCGAAACCCTTACCGCCGGACAAGTCCCCGCCGCGCTCCCCGACGTCACCCTCGACACCGCCCGCCTCGACCAGCTCCTCGACGGCTCGATCCCGCTCCCGGAAGCCGAAGCCATTCTCACCAGCCTCGGTCTGCGGAAAAAAGACGGCGACAACTGGGCCATTCCTTCCTTCCGCGGTGATCTCACCCGCTCCGCCGACCTCATTGAGGAGGTGGCCCGCGTCCACGTCCTCGAAAAAGTCCCTTCCCGCACCGATGGCATCGCCGTTGATGAATCCCCCGCCGATCTCGCCTACGACCGCCTCATGGTCCTCAAGCGCAAGCTCGCCGCCCTCGGCTTCCTCGAAGCGCAAACGATCAAACTCATCGCCGAAAACCAGCTTCCCGACTGCCTCCCGCTGCGTCCGCTCATGGAAGGCGACCTCATCCGCGTCGCCCGCCCCCTCAGCGAGGATCACGCCGTCCTGCGCCCTTCCCTCACCGCCGGCCTCATCCAAAGCGCCGCCCGCAACCTCCGCCAGGGCCAGAAATCCCTGCGCCTCTTCGAAGCCGGCCGCTTCTTCCGCAATGCCGGTGGCGGCAAAGCCAAAGACCTCGAAGCCGACTCCCTCGCCCTCTTCCTCGGCGGACGGAAAAACGCCCCTTCCTGGGCGGAAAGCGGCGACTCCCAGCTCGATCTCTTCGACCTCAAAGCCGTCATCTCCCAACTCGTCCCGAAGGCCCGCCTCCAGTTCGCCCCGCGCGCCCGCGATGGCTTCCTCCTCGCTGGTGACATCCAGGCCGACGGCAAAGTCATCGGCACCTACGCCCAGCTCCTGCCCTCCCGCGCCCGCGCCATCGACCTCGACGCCCCCGCCTACCTCGCCGAGCTCGACCTCGCCAAAGTCCTTCCCCTCGTCGCGGACGCCACCGCCTTCCACATCGAGCCCCTGCCGCAATTCCCCGGTTCCAGCCGCGACATCGCCATGGAGCTACCCGACCAGACGAGCAACGCCGAGATCGAAAAAGCCCTCGCCAAACACCAGGAGCCCCTCCTCGTCAGCGCCAGCTGCTTCGACCACTTCCGCGACCCCTCCGGTGAGAAACTCGCCGCCGACAAGAAATCCGTGGCTTACACCTTCACCTACCGCTCCGCTCAGAAAACTCTGAAAGCCAAGGAAGTGGACGCCGCCCACGAGAAACTCCGCGCCCACCTCGCCAAAACCCTCCCCCTCACCTTCCGCTGAGAAGCTCCCGAAGATCATAGTCTCTCTCTCTAACTCCCAACATCATGAACCCTTCTCTTCTGCTCAAAATTTCCATCAGCGGCCTCCTCAGCTGCGGTACGGTGCCAGGAGCCAACCTCCTCTTCTTCGGGAATAGCTTTACCATCCAAAATAACGTTTCCGGGAAGGTCGGACTTCTGGCTGAAGCCGAAGGAAAAACCGCCCCGCTCATCGTCGCAGACTTGGCTGGCGGGGAGGATCTCGCCTATCATTTGGGGGAGATTAATGACCGACCCAATAACAACCTCACTCATAGCAGCTTAGCTGGCGGGAACTGGGATTTCGTCATCATCCAAGGCTACAGCACCGAAGCCACCAGCGCCTTGGGTGATCCCACAGCTTTCCGAGCTAACGCGCGAGCCATCCAGGAGGCGGTCCTCAACCACAGCCCCGCTGCCACCGTCATCCTCTTCGAAACCTGGGCGCGGGAGGCCGGCCATGCTTACTACCCCGGCAGCTTTAGCAACCCCGCCACCATGCAGGCGGAAATCCGCCAGAACTACGGACTCGCCGCTCAGGATCTCACTCCTCACGGCTTGGTTGGGGTCGCTCCCGTTGGCGATGCCTTCGAGCTCGCCAACTTCGATTCCAGTCTCTACGCCTCCGACCGCTATCATGCCAGCCCCAGCGGTTCTCTGCTGGCCAGCCTCGTCCTCTACCGCACGATCTACGGGGAAGATGTCTCGGACATCTCCTATACCAACGTCAGCTCTTGGGCAGGCGTGAACTCCGCCACCTGGAGCGAACTCGTCAACCTTGCCGATACCGTTCCAATCCCCGAGCCCGCTCCCGCTCTTATGGGCTTACTCGGTTTCGCCTTCAGCTTCCGGAGAAAACGCTCCTGATCACGGCGCTTTATTTTTGAGCCCAAAAAAGCGGCAAAGCCCATCGGGACCTTGCCGCTTTTTGACACCTACGATTTTATCACACAACAAAAGATCAAACGGAGGCGAGACCGGGGACCGGGCGGTCTTTTTTGCGGAGTTTCTTCCGCATTTTGTCCAAAGCGATGTTCTGAAGCTGGCGGATGCGCTCGCGGGTCACCCCGAACTCACGCCCGACTTCTTCGAGAGTCATCGGTTTCTTGCCATTGAGGCCGAAACGCGCGTCGATGATGCGGGATTCCCGTTCGTCGAGAATGTCCAGCAGACCGTCGAGCTCACCGTGCATGTTCTTGTCAGCCAGGGCATCGAGCGGGTTGACGGCTTTCTCGTCTCCGATCATCTCGGAGTAGTCGGAGTTATTGTCATCACCCACCGGCGCGTCGAGCGAGGTCGGACGCTGCGCGGCCTGCTTCAGCATGGCCAGCTTGCGGCGGGGGATACCCAACTCTTCGGAGAGTTCCTCGTCGCTCGGCTCACGCCCCAGCGCTTCGGTCAGCATCATGGAAATTTTCCGCATTTTGGAGACTTTATCGACCATGTGCACCGGTAGGCGGATGGTCTTGCTCTGGTTGGCCAGGGCACGCTTGATGGACTGCTTGATCCACCAGGAGCCGTAGGTCGAAAGTTTGCCTCCTTTTTCAGGGTCAAAGCGTTCCACGGCCTTCATGAGGCCGATGTTCCCCTCGGAAATGAGGTCGGCCAGCGGCAAGCCGTAGCCGGAGTAATCCTGAGCGATCTTCACCACGAGACGCAGATTGGCTTTGATCATGTGCGCCCGCGCTTTCTCGTCGCCTTGCTTGATGCGCTCGGCCAGCTCCACTTCTTCCTGAGGGGTCAGGAGCGGAGTCTTGGAGATTTCCCGCAGGTAAACCCGCAGGTTGCTGTTGGAGTTATAGTCGGACATAATTTTATGGGCTTGATGGTTTTCCGAGTCATCACATCCCTCTATAACGGCAAGCGAGGGCCGGAACGGGTTTTGTCTGAAATCTCGGAATATTTTGTTTCGCTCTCTCTTGAGACGCATGCCCCGTGCCATGAAGTCACAGAAATCAATCCGCGACGGAGGTCCGAAATGGCAAAAAGGCCGTGTCTACAATGATGAGAGAGGACTCGCGATCTTCTATTCCCAGAAAGAATGATTATTTTAAGCGCCTGTTTAAAGACTGGGAAGTAGGCAAATCGCGACAATCTGTCCCAGTCCGCGCGCGCGCGCCGCTCCATCCTGTCACAAAAAAAGCACCCCCTGCGGAGTGCTTTGGCGTGGTTTCGGGTCGTTTGAGAAGCTCAACGGCGTGGCTGAGCCATGGCCTTCGGCTTGTCGAACTCCAGATAAGTGTGGCTGGTGAAACGTCCGCCCTGGATGCTGCTCACCTTCATTTTCTCCACCGTGTAGAGATCGTTTACCTTCATGACATCAGTGATCTCAAACTGCTTCACCGGCTGGCGGCGCGCATCATACGCCGTCACCCGCATGAGGGCGCTGAATTTCTGCGCCACCCAGACGCTGATTTCCTTGTAGCGCCCCTTTTGGTTCGGGTTTTGCACGTGGATGCGCCAGCACTTTTGCCCTTTCAGGGTCTCTTCCCCGACGATGCGCGGGTTTTTCCAGTAAAGAAAGCGCAGGGCCAGATCTTCATAGGTCAGATCGGAAGCCGCGATGGGCTGGACGAGTTTCGCAGGCGGAAAATTCTTCCACGCACCCTCGCGGAACTCCAGGAGATCGGCGTCATTTTCGTTCATGCGCAGGTGAAAGCGCTCCTTGCCGCCGTCGAGCGCGAACTGGATATTGCCACCCTGGAGGAAGAGCGTCACCGGAACCTTGCCCCGCGGTCCGCGCACCTGCCCGTTCAGGCTCAGGTTGTCCTGCAAAGCGGTGATCTGCCGCACGTTCTTCATAATCGCCTCGGCATCCTGTCCCGCCACCGGCAGAACCATCGCCAAAGCCAGAAAACAGCGGGCCAATAAGGTCATTTTAAAAGTCATCATATCAGTTTTGGGGTTGAGCGCTCGGACGCGCCAATGATCATAGGACGTCTCGCGGAGTCGCCCTATTCAGTGGCGGCGACCTTTTTAAGATTCATCAATCGTCCTCCGGCGGCAAATCCTTTTTTTAGAGCTTTCCAACTTGGTGCTTGCTGTTGCCAGCCGCATTCTCTTTTTTATTTAAAAAAACCTCCCCCCGCCCCACACCCGCTCCATGAGTCTCCGCAAACAACTTTCCGACCTTCTCATCGAACTCCTGCCCGCCAGTCCGAAAGACGCGATCAAGGGCACCGAGCTCATCCGCCTCATCCGCCTGCGCCTGCAGGGCAAATACTCGGACGCCTCCCTGCGCTACCACTTCTCCATCATGTCCTGCGATCCCTCCTCGCCGATCGCGAAAGTCGAAAAAGGCCAGGGCTACTACCGCCGCAGCGCCCACCTCCCCGCCCTCTCCGGCGCCCACGAGCTCGTCTCCCTCACCCAGGGCCGCCTCGACGAACTCCAGGACCAGGACGAGATCGACCACGTCCTCCTCCGCGTGCGGAAATTCCACGCCGTCGTGCAAAAGTACGCCGAAAGTCGCGAGCTCTTCACCTTCCGTTTCCACGAATCACTCGCCCAGGAAGCCCAATACGGCAACCTCTGGAAATTTCCCGAAATGGTCTGGATCAACTGGGAACGCGGCGAATACCTCGACGAGGGACTCGAGCTCGACCCCCGCCACCTCCGCCTCAAAAACCAACTCGCCCTCCCGCCTTACCATCTCGACTCCGTCCGCCTGCGACTCAGCGCCCGCCACGAGAGCATCCGCGAGGATCTCTTCCAGTGCATGAGCGCCTCCCTCTGGGCCCAGGGCGGAGAGCTCATCTACGCCGAAAGCCTTGAAGACGAATACCTTGGCGAGCAAATCCGCCTCCTCGCGGAAGTCAGCGGCGTCGGCGTCACCACCTTCGGTCTCACCTTGGATGAACTCGGTGACCTGCCCCATCCCGAGCAGATTCTCAACGCCCAGCCGCGCGAAACCGAAGCCCTTCTCGAACGCCTCGATATCGAGCGCCTCGCCACCGCCAAGACCCGCTCGCACTGCCGCTGGGACGTCCTCCAGGACCTCTGGAACGACTACGACGAGATCAAAAAGCTCTTCGACTGGATTGACGAGTCGATCAGCGAGGGCTTTGTCAAACCCTACCAGCACAGCGAGGAAGCTCCCGCCAGTGAGGAGCTTGCCGAGGCTGAGGAAGAGGCCTGATACCCCCTCACTTCTCCGGCTGCCAGCCGATGTCCGCTAACAAGGCGTCCATGGCCCGACCGTATTCCACGTAGGAATCGTAGCACTGTTGCCAGTCCGGCTCCTCGCCTTCCGTCGCGTGGAAGACCGTCGCCACGTGCGGCTCGATCGCCAACCCGCCATCGTAGCCATTCGCCTTCAGAGCCTCCAGAATTTCCCGCACCTTGGCCTGACCCTCGCCCGGCAGAGTGTAACGCTCCGGCTCGGTCTCACCCTCCGGCGGATTCAGGCAATCCTTGATGTGGACGTGGACCACGAAATCCTTCACCTTCTCGTAAAACGCCAGAGGATCCTGCCAGGGAAACGGCTCGGGCTTCGAACGATCCCGCTGGAACACCGGATTCGCCGTGTCGAAAATCAACTGCAGCCCCGGCACTTCCTCGATCAAGCGCAGCGTGTGATCCGCCGAAAAACCTCCCCAGTTCATGCAATTCTCGTGCGCCGTGACCAGGCCGTGCTCGGAAAAACGCTTCACCATCTCCCGCAGGCGGAAAAACCGCTCCTCCTCGAACTGGTCCTGCCCCCACGGCTCCTGCGCATACGACATCACCCGCACCACCTTCGTTCCCAAGCGCTTCATCCGCGGAATAATGCGCTCGATCTCGCCCAGCGTGATCTCAAAATCACTATCAATTTTCTTCGCCCAGCTTCCCAGCAGGGAGCCGAACTCCGGCACCGTGATTCCCGCCGCATCCAGCTCGTCCGCCACCTTGGCAAACTCCGCCTCGGGCAAATCATGGATGTTCTTCCCGTTCACGCCACGAGTCGAAATGCGCGACCAGCCGATCTCTTTCGTCGCCTTGATCTGCGTCGCCAAATCCGTTCCCGCCTCGTCTGCAAAACCAGTTAAATACATGCCGCGCAGCATAGCCCGGGGCCGAAAAATGAAAAGTCTGAAAAAATCCCGCTTCCCGCAGCGTTCACTGAGTTACAAAGTAGCTGCAAAATTGTAGTGAATAATTTCTTCTCTTCCGTGTCTAATCCCAGCGAAGACCATCAGCAAACACGAACGAAAGGAGACCCGACCATGGATCACAACGATCACCCCCAAGCAGAGCATCACGAAAACGAGCCGCGCGGCGAGAAGCACTTCGAGAGCATTCCCGAAGCCGTGCGAGCCGCCCGCAGCGCCGCCCGTGAGAAAGCTCGTGAAGCCGCGCCCAAGGTCAAAGCCAAAATCAACGACGCCGTGCACGACCTCGCCTACCAGCTGGCCTATGGCACGGTATTTGCTGGTACTTTCGCCCAAGAACTTTTCCCAGAAAAAATTAAAGAAAGTTTTGACCAAGGAGCGAAAGCTGGCAAGGAAGCGGCACGTAGAACTTATCAGCAAGCGCGCGAAGCCTTCCACCCCACCCACCCACCACAGAATCCCGCCTCTCCCGAAGAAGGGAGCCCGGCCTAACCCAAACCCTCGAAAGTTTTTTAGTTTCCCTCTCCCAGACCACCCCTCCCCCGACCCCTTTCCCTAATTTATAAATTGTTGTTGCGTGTGTGTGTGACGGCGGTTTGTCTCCGGACAAGCCGCCGTCATTATTTTTCCCCTCGGAACGTCAGGCTCCAGCCTGGCAGAAATCAAGTTCCCCTTTCTCAAGCTCATCGCGCTTTACTTCGGAATTTCCCACATCACGGCGTAACCGGGACGAACATCAACTGAGCGCGAGTGCGCAATCCCTCCGGGCCGATGCTGCACCGCAGAGGCTTCGTGATTGAGCCCGACGAGGAGCCGGTCTCCCTTGACGGAGAAGGCCAAACTGGCAATGGGACGGGGATGAGACCACGGCCCGAGCACCAGAGCCGCCTTTCCTTCCTTCACGGAGGTGTCGACGACCGTCACTTGGCCCGCCGCATCACCGAGAGCGAGAAATTGCCCGGTGGGATCGAAGCTCAAAGCGCTGAGCGGGCGATCCTCCTCAATCACTTGCGGCTGCGGTGAGTCGCTCATGGGCAAGTGGTAACAAACGGTGCGACCTTGCTGGCGGAAAGCCAAACGACTCCCATCGGCCGCGAGCGCGAAAAGCGGCGCCTCGAGTCCCGCGAAATCGACGCGCTGTTGAATATCGGCCAGCGGCCAGACACTCAGCCGCGCTTCCCGAAAACGGTAAGCCACGAGCCAGCGGCCGTCGGCACTCGCCGCGAGATGACTGCAAGCAGCGGAATCCGGCAAACTCGTCGCGCGGCTGCCATCACTGCGGCGAAAGAAATCGATGCCTTCACGAGAAGCCACCGCGAGGCATTTGATGTTGGGCAACCACGCGAGATCGAGAGGTCGCAGCTCCTCGGGCAAGGACCAAGAGCCGGCGGGAGCGCCCTCCGGCGAGAAAAATCGGACTTCCGGTGAGACCGTTGAAAAAGCGGCGAGTTCGGAACGATCCGGAGCGAGTCGAAAGCGGTGATTGGCAGAACCCGTGGCCAACTTGGCGAGCTCGGAACCGTCGGCAGCGGCATGCACCAAACCCCCGGCGCTGCCATCAGTCACAAAATTCCCATTCGCAAAAAATCCAACCGCGTCCACGCCCCGGTGACCATTGCGCAGCGTGTAAAGCGCCCCTTCGGGAAGATCGCTCGCGGCCACTCGTGGTCGGATCACCTGGCTCCAGAGCAAGAAAAGCAAAAAGCCCCCGACCAAGACGAGCGGGAACATGAAAAAGAGACTTCGCAGAGAAGAAGACCGGCGCATCTTTCTGATCAAACACCGCATCACAGCCCCCCTGCCAGCTCAAAATCAAAGAAACCTCTCAAATTTTCCGCAAAGGAACACCCTTCTCGTTACAGATCTTGGCTCCCCCGACCAAACCACGGTCAATCCTTGTTGTGAGATCCACCCTAACAACACCTAACATACTAATTGTAAAGTGTTTACGGTTGACCGAAGGAGCTCCTTACGCCTATCCCGACCGCTGTCATCAGCCCGCGTGTTTCCCCCACTTTCCGACGACGCGGACCCAAAACAACCTCAACTATGAAGAACAAATCGACCCTCGGCCTACTCTCCGCCTTATTCATCAGCTTATCCAGCCTGGCCTCCGCCTCCGTCTCTTTTCTCGAACGGGATGGGGATTTAGATATCGTCATTCACTCACCCATTAGTTTTGAGATCACGTCCGGGATTGGAACCTTAGACTTCGGGATCCTCTTTCAGAATGTCTACGACGAGGCTCAACCTAATAATGCCCGTGATACCACGGGATCGACGGTCGCGGAGATTAGTGGCAGCGTCAATCAACAAGCGACAAGCCATAATGTGATCAGCGGAACCCTGCACACTTGGTCCACGGCGATCAGTGATCGCGATTTGGTCGTGATGTGGCGTCTTTCGGATTCTGCGCTGCTATACGAAATCGGAGATGTCGTCACCTTTGGCGAAGGAACTCGCACCATTGTGGGCTTTTTCGACAACTGGGGCGAGCATCCTGATCTCACCTCGGGGTCAGTGAGCTCCGCACTCATCGGACTCAACGGCTTTGTGGTCTCCGATTATCAAAACCTGAACGTCATTCCCGAGCCTGCCACGGCGCTGCTCAGCGGTCTTGTGGTCATGACAGCCCTGATCCGCCGCCAGCGCTGCCAGATCTCGTAAAAAGTCTGTTGAACACGACCAGCGCCTGAGCGCCCCCGAGTGGATCTAGGGTTTCACTAATCCCGGGCTGCGGCGCCCTGTTCCCTGTTCTTTCTGCAAGCCGTCGCCGAGGTCTTGGCGCTTCGCGGCGGCCAACTTTTGCATCTTCGCGACGACTTCCGGGTGATTCGCGATGACATTGCTCGTTTCGTTACGATCTGCGGCGAGGTCGTAGAGCTCCAGCTCCGTCTTGAAGTGCTGGTATTTCCCGGGCAGGCCGTCTTTGCCGAGATGGGTCTTCTCCTCCCGCCAGCGGTGGGGAAAAACGAGCTTCCACCGGCCCATGCGCATGGCCTGCAGCTCATTGCCGCCGTAGTAAAAGTAGTAGGCCTCCTGTACGGACTCTTTGCGTTCACCCGTGATCACGCTCAGGGCGTCCTTGCCGTCGATTTTCCGTTCCGGCAGGGGCACGCCGAGCAAATTCGCCATCGTGGGCAGGAGATCGATCGTCATCAGGGGCGTTTCCACCACCGCCCCGGGCTTGATTTTCCGCGGCCAGCGCATGACACAAGGCACCCGCACCCCGCCTTCCCAGACGTTGCCCTTGCTGCCTTTCAGGCCTCCCGTGTCGCCTGCGTGATTCCCGTAAACCATCCACGGCCCGTTATCGCTTGTGAAGATGACCCAAGTGTTTTCCGCCAGGCCTTGTTTCTCCAGTTCGGCGAGGATTTCTCCCGTCGACCAGTCGATTTCCTGAATGACATCGCCAAGCAAGCTCCCCGATTTCCCCGCGCGCTCGGGCGAGACGAACAAAGGCACATGTGGTTGCGGGTGAGCGAGGTAAAGAAAGAAGGGCTTTTCCTTATTCTCCCGGATGAAGCGCAGCGAGCGCTCCGTCAGCCAGGTCGTCATCCACTGCTGATCCCGCACGTGCGCCACCACTTCATCATCCTCGATCAAGGGCAGGAGCGGGTATTGGTCCCGGAATAAAACCGGGCCACTCGGCCACATGTCGTTCGAATAAGGATAGCCGAAATAGTCATCAAAGCCGTGCTTGACCGGCAAAAAAGGCTTCAAATGTCCCAAATGCCACTTCCCGTAGGCCGCCGTGGCATACCCTGCGGCCTTGCAGACCTCCGCCATCGTCGTTTCTTCCGCATGGAGACCATGCTTCGCCTTGTGATTGAGCGCGCCTCCGATGCCGACGC
>JBNNED010000161.1:0-3034 GCA_050285825.1 Verrucomicrobiales bacterium
CTTGTCCCGCGAGGGCATCGCCCATCTGGCCAAACTCCAGCGGGAAGTGATCGTCGAGGCGGAAAAAGCGACGAGCTCCGATATGGAGGCCCTGGCAGCCGCTTTCGGTAATCCTTGAAGCGCTTTCACCGCCCGTGACGCTCTCTGAGCTTGAGGGGAGGTGCGTTCTGGCTTAGCTTGCGGAGGATGAGCGATGGGGACGTCAGGCCGACTTGGTTCGAGCGCTGGATTCATGCCAGTTACCGGCGGGGATCGGCCTGGGGCTGGTTTTTGGGCCGACGGGTGACGCCGCTCGGTTGGCTGGTGATGGCGCTGACGGGGGTTTCGGCGTTGCTGGGTCTGAATGTCGAGCAAGGCCGGGTTTACGTCGTTTTCGGACTCCTGACGGGGATGATCGTGGTCGCGTTTTTCTGGGCCTTTTTCCGTCGGGGCGAGCTTCGCGTGAGTCGCGAGCTGCCGGAATTCGCCACGGCGGGCGAGGAAATGCGTTACACCGTCAATCTGGAAAACACGGGGGCGCGGAAGCTCGCGGGCGCGCGTTTGCGGGAGGAAAGCGCGGATTTTCGGCCGGGTTTGCTGGAATTTGTCACACGACGGGAGCCCCGGGAGGAGAAGCGCAATGGTTTCGACCGCTTGTTCGCGTATTACCGCTGGAAGTGGCTGGCGGAGGCCGCGAAAATCTTCACCGCGGACGAGTTGCGGGATTTGCCCGTCCTCCGCCGGGGCGAAAAAGGGCGGCTGCGCTGCCAGGTCACGCCGCTGCGACGCGGGGTCGTGCGCCTCGCCGATGTGCGACTTTATCTGCCGGATCCCTTCGGCTTTTTCCAACGCTGTCGGCGCACCCAGGGCGAGGAGGGGCGGGTGCTCGTCCTGCCGAAACGCTACCATCTGCCGGAAGAAGACCTGCCCGGGCAGTCTGGGATGCAGTCGGGCGGCGAAGCGAGTTCGGTGGCGCGCGGAGCGGGCGGGGAGTTCATGGCGCTGCGCGATTACCGCACGGGAGATCCGCTCCGGCACATCCACTGGCGGACCTGGGCGCGCACGGGGCGGCCGATCGTGATCGAGCACGAAGAGTTCTGGTTTCCGCGTTACGGTCTCGTTCTGGACACCTCGCTGGACGGCGTGGGGCCGGAAGTTTTTGAAGAAGCGGTCTCGGTGGCCGCTTCCTACGTCAGCACGGTGGACACGCGGAAGTGCCTGCTGGATCTGATGTTTGTGCGGGAGGGGGCGCGGATCGTGACGGCGGGTCAAGGGGTGGGACGCGCGGCTTCCTTGCTGGAAGTGCTGGCCATGGTCGAGCCCGGTCCGCCCTCGTCTTACGAAGAACTCGGGCGTCTCGTTCTGCGTTATGAGCACGAGTTGACGGCGCTCATTGTCGTTCTCACCGGCTGGTCGGAAGCACGCGCCGAGCTGCTCCGGCGCTGGGCTTCGGCGGGGCTGGATCTGGTCGTGCTGGTGGTCTGCGAGGACGTGGCCGCCGAGCGGAAAAAAATGACGCGTTGGCCCGCTCCGGTGGCGCTGAAGTGCCTGGCGGTGGATCGTATTCAGGAGGATTTATGGCGATGAAGAAGGGAGCTGCCGAAGATTTGTATTTGAGCGATCCACCGCGCTTGCTCTTGGGGGCCGGAGCCATTTTTTGGGGTGGAATGACGGGGAATGCCTTGAGCGGCTTGCTCATGGCGATGGCGCTGGAGGCGCGCCATTGGGTCGATTTGCGCTGGGATTTCACCGGCAAGGCCTTTGTGCGGGCCTGGCAGATTTCTTTGCTGATCGGCTTGGTAGCGGGTTTTCTGATGCGCTTTCAGTTCAATCCGCCGCTCAACCTGCTGGAGATTTTCACCTGGATTCCCGTTTTTCTGCTGCCGGTCGTGCTGGCCTCGCTTTACAGTGAGCGGGCGGGGATTCCCTTGACAACTTTTTCCTACTTCGCGCGGCGGAAGGTGGCGCAGGATCGGGCCGAGGGCGTGCCGGTGAGCGAGAGCCGGGTCTTCCTCGGTTTTCCCTTCCTCGGTTTGTTGATTTTAATGGCGGGTCTGGGTTTGCGGGATCTCGCCTGGTATGCGGGCGGAGCCGGAGTGCTCTTGTTTTTAGCCGTTTATTGGGCGCGCACGGGGGGGAGGCGACGACCGGCCGCGTGGGTCGCGGCGGCGAGTCTGAGCATGGCCCTGGCGCTGGCTTTTGCCTCGGCCATCAGCCTGCTCTATTATTACCTGCTCGACGGTGGCTGGTATAAGGAAGCGGACCGGGGGACGGCCTTGGAATCGACCACGTTTCTCGGGCGTATCGGCGAGATCAAGTTGAGTCCGAAAATCCGCTGGCGCTTGTGGGTCGAGGAGGGGGCGAAGCCATCCCTGCTGCGCTTGTCGAGTTATAACGTCTTCGGCTTCAACAGCTGGATCTCGGCGGGCGAGGTGCCCGACCGGAGGCGGGGCGACGAACGAACAGAGCGACCGCAGGCCACGGCGCGGGACTTTACGCGCTTGTTCTCCAATAGCCTGACGGAGTCCGGCGACTTCCGGCGCTTCGCCTACGCTAAGGAAAATTTGCCTGAGGTGCGCGATTTTTCGGGCCGTTATCGTCTGCGCGGTGCGGTGAAAGACGAGGACTTGCTGCCGCTCGATCTGGAAGTGCGCGCGATCGATGAAATGGCGGCTTTTGGCCTGGAATATAATGTCATGGGCGCCACACGCGTTGTCGAGCCGGGCTATTTGGTGACGGATTTCGTGGTGGAACGGGGCGAAGGAGCCGAGAGTGATGAGGATCCGTATCTGAGTGATTTGCAAGTTTCCCGACGGCGCGGGGAGGAGATGCGGCGACACGAGCGACGGGGTTTTCGCGAGGAGCTGCGCAGGAGCTTGGAGCGCTTTTGGGAAGAACTCGGTGAAAGCGTGCGCGAGGAAGCCGACGAGCCGCCGCGTGAGGTGGACGAGGCGGAGGAGCGCCGCTTGATCGCTCTGATGGCGCAGACTTTCCAGCGGGATTATCGTTACACCCTGAACGAGAGGCCGCGACGTCAGCAGGACAGCTCGATGGT
>JBNNED010000162.1:0-4146 GCA_050285825.1 Verrucomicrobiales bacterium
GGTCTCAGACATGCTTCACTCTATCCCTGCTGTACCAATAATGTCGCTTGGAATTTCAAGTTCATTTTGGAACGCCACGGCACAAAAAAAAAACGCACCCTGCGCGGATGGGGTTTGTAGAATCAATCGATGTCGCATCAAAGAATCCCTAAGCAAATTCTGAGTAAAATCCGAGAACGAATGTGACGAGTCATTGCTTCAGGACTTCCGCGAAGAACTAGGGAAGCTTTCTAAAATCAAGACACTCATCGCACAAATGAAGCTGAGCACTGGAAACCAGAGCGTTTGAACCATGAGTTTCCATTTGGAAACGCTCAGGCCTAGCCCCTCTTGGAACGCTACGAGTTCATCCAGAAGCACCAATACCCAATAGACGCCAAAAGCCAGCAAGATGCCGAGGAGAATGAGAAACCCGTAATAGACTCTCCGTTTTCCGACCCAAGCTAAATAGGCCAACAATACATAGAACATCGCCACGCCACATTGGATTTTCAAACCCAGCGACTCGTTGAAAGCCATTTTCATTCCGGAAAACAATATACACAATGCGAGAAGACCTCTGAAGACTCTCGCCACCCGAAAAAAGCGACTAGGCTCTGCCTCCACGAGCGCGGCAATTCCTGATTCGGGGGCTTGATAAGGATCCTTCATGGCTTGGGCATAAAAAAACCGCACCCTACACGGATGCGGTTTGGAAAAAATGATCAGTGGATTCAACTCACTTCGCCAGCACCTTCATGGTAGGGATGGTGCCGATGTGAGGTTCACCGGTGCCGCCTTGGGCGGTGGCGCGGCGGAGAACGGCGCGGCTGATGACGTCACACTTGCCGGGAGTCGGGCAGTAGGTGGAGCCACAAGGACCGCAGTCTTTCACTTTCACGCGCACTTCCTCTTCGTAAGGAACTTGCTCTTCGACCTCGTAGGGAACGCCACCTTTCGTGCCGGGATCGACCAGGCGGGTGACGGTCTTGTACTTGACGACTTTTTTGGAGACGTAGCGGTCGTTTTCGCAGCCACCGATGGCGACGGTGTCGAGCTTCCCGCAACCCGCGCCGGGAAGGCTGCAGCCAGAGGACCTGGCGAAGGCCAGGAGACCAAGGGAAAGGACTTGAAGAAGGTGTTTCATGGGTGTGTGTATGTGTTTTTCTAAGTGGACTCAATGAAAGCAGAGTCGCCCGTCAGTTGTCGAGCGTGTTTTTTCAAATTATCGTCAAAACTTTCTCCACGATGCGCTTGGCGTTCGGGAGTTGCTCGTCCTCGATGTGCGGCGAGTAGATCGCGGGGGCATCCAGTGTGCAAACGCGCTTGACGGGGGCATCGAGGTAGTCGAAGGCGTGCTCCTGGATGAGGGTGGCGATCTGGGAGGAGACGCCGCAGAAGGGCTTGCTTTCGTCCACGAGCACCGCGCGGTTGGTTTTTTTCACCGTTTCGATGATGGCGTCCTGGTCGAGCGGACGGATCGAGCGGAGGTCGAGAACTTCGGCATCGATGCCGTGCTCTTCTTTGAGCTTTTCAGCGGCTTCGAGGGCGTGCAGGACGCTGCGACCGTGGGCGATGAGCGAGATGTCGCTGCCCTCGCGCTTGATGTCAGCTTTTCCGAGCGGAATGGTAAAATCACCCTCCGCCGGATCGGGGACGTGGCCTTTGTTGCCATAGAGCAGGGTGTTTTCCATGACGTAAACGGGGTCGTTATCCCGAATGGCCGTTTTCATGAGCCCTTTGGCGTCGGCCGGCGTCGCGGGCGAGACCACTTTCAAGCCCGGGAAAGCCGCGAAGAGCCCTTCCGGCGTGTGGGAGTGGGTCGCGCCGACATTCGTGCCGCCGTTGGCCGGTCCGCGCATGACGATCGGGCAATTGATGAGCCCGCCGGACATGTAACGCACGCAAGCCGCGTTGTTGACGAGTTGGTCGAAGGCCACGGAGTGGAAAGACCAGAACATGAGTTCCATGACGGGACGCACGCCGAGCATGGAAGCGCCGATGCCCATGCCGATGAAGCCGGCTTCGGAAATCGGGGTGTCGATGATGCGCTTGTCGCCCCATTTGTCCCACAGTCCCTGGGTCACTTTGTAGGCCCCGTTGTATTGCGCCACTTCCTCGCCCATGAGGACGACGTTGTCATCGCGTTCCAGTTCTTCGTCAAAGGCTTCGCGCAAAGCGTGGCGGTATTCGATCTCTCTCATGGTTGAAATTGGTTCAGTGGTGGTCGGTTAGGGTCTATTGGGCAAGGCGGTCTTTCCAGTAACCAGGCTTTCTGGCGTTGTGGGCGACGGCGAGAAAAATAAGGCGTTCGTCAAGAATTACAAAAGGCAAATAATAAGGGTATTTCGGTAAATTAGCTCGGCGGTGATCTCCTCGGAGGCGAAAAAGCAAGGGGTTGGCTAGCACAGTGCGGACGGTGAGTTCGATTTCATCTTCCAGGCGGCGGACCGAGTCGGGATCATAGGCTTCATAGTAAGCCCTTGCTTCGCGCTGTTCATCTTCGGCCTCCGGGTGAAATTCAAAATCCATCTAAACTACACATTCTGCTTCAGGGGACGACGCAGATTCTCCAGAAAAACCTCCCCCGGTATCGTCTTCACCGTTCCATCCTCGATCTCGCGGATGCGCTTCGTAATCTCTTCATTCCAAGCTTCTTCCACCTCTTCAGGGGGCTGCTCGTTATCTCCGGAAGTCTTCAGATGGTAAAGAAACCACGTCAACTCGTGGCGCTCCTGCTCATCAAGGCTGCGCACGATTTCCCGCTGGATTTCTTCTAAAGTCATACCCGGATGATAACAGCAAAAGCTCTTTTAATCATTGAAAAAATGGCGGCCGATCTTGCTGGCCTCGGTCTCGTTATCGGTCTCCCAATACACATCGTCCATGATGTCCTCAATGGTCGGCGCGGGTGACTCCTCGGCGAATTTCACCGAAGCGTCCGCCTCTTTTTTCGCCTCCTTGTCAATGGCGTCCGCCTCCTCGTCAGTGAGAAGCTTCTCAACATCGACCAAGCGGCGACGGAAGAGGTTGATCGGGTCGTGCTCCTTCTTATACTTGTCGATTTCTTCCGGCGAACGGTATTTCTTGTGGTTCGCATCCGCAACGGAGTGACCGTAGTAGCGGTAGGTCGCGATCTCC
Organism: Verrucomicrobiales bacterium; assembly: GCA_050285825.1. Taxonomy (GTDB): domain Bacteria; phylum Verrucomicrobiota; class Verrucomicrobiia; order Verrucomicrobiales; family Akkermansiaceae; genus SW10. The sequence continues at coordinate 3,121 of JBNNED010000162.1, forward strand.
AGAACCGTCGGCTTGCTCTCCTTGCGCGCGCGCTCCATGGCAATGTGCGTTTTGGCCCGCACCTCGTAGAGATCCTCGCCATTTACGACGTCCCAATCCATGTCATAAGCCTCCGCCCGCTGAGCCAGGCAGTCTTTATAAGCACTGGAGCGCGTCTGCGAAGTCCCCATGGAATAACCGTTGTTCTCGATGATATAAACCACCGGGATGTCGAACAAAGCCGCGATGTTCAGGGACTCGTGGAAGACCCCCTGGTTCACCGCGCCATCCCCCATGTAACAGAGTGCGCAGCCTTCCAAACCCTTGTATTTCAAGCCGAAACCAAGCCCCAGACCCAGCGGCGTCTGACCGGCGACAATCCCGTGACCGCCCCAGAAATTCTTATCCGGCGCGAAAAAGTGCATCGAGCCGCCTTTGCCCTTCGAGCAGCCCGTGGCTTTGCCGTAGAGTTCGGCCATGCACTCGTTCATCTCCATGCCGGAGGCGAGGGCGTGGGCGTGGCAGCGGTAGGCGGTGATGTTGTGGTCGTTCTCACCGCAGAGCGAAATCGTCCCCACCGCCACCGACTCCTGGCCGATGTAGAGGTGGAGGAAGCCGCCCATTTTGCCGCCGTTGTATTGCTTGAGGGAGGCCTGCTCAAAGCGCCGGATGCGCATCATCTCCCGCAGGAAATCGATTTTTTCCTCCTTGCTCAGTCCTTTGTTGATCGGTGAGTCGGCGAAATCCAGGGAAGCGAAATTTGAATCAGTCTGCATGTGGCGAAAATCTACGATTACTTTCCGCACAGGGATTAACCCGCCCGCCCCCCCGCTGGCAAGCGATTTAAATTTCCGCCCCCTCCACAGCCGCCCCCACGCGCAGCCCCTTCTTCCCATAAGCATAACGCTCCACCTCCACCGCCAGCACCTCCCGCCGCCCCTCCAACAAAGCCGCCCAGGCCCCCAGCGGCATGTCCGAGACCACCACCGGCATCTCTCCCTCCGCCAGCCCCCGCAAGGCCTCCACCCCCTCGGGTGCCGCCGTCCC
>JBNNED010000163.1:0-2738 GCA_050285825.1 Verrucomicrobiales bacterium
CTTCCCGGCCGTTTTTCCCTTCCTGGACGTGGCGCATGACGTTCTCAACGACGACAATGGCGTCGTCCACGACGATCCCGATGACGAGGACCAAGCCGAAGAGGGTGAGTTGGTTGATGGAGTAGCCCATGGCCTGGAGAACCGCGAAGGTGCCGATGAGCGAGACCGGAATGGTGACCGCCGGGATGAGGGTCGCGCGGAAACTCTGGAGGAAAATGTAAACGGTGAGGACGACGAGGATGAGCGTCGCGACGAGGGTGATGATGACCTCTTTGATCGAGGCGTTGACGACTTCCGTGGCATCGTAGGCGACCTGATAGTCCACCCCCTGCGGAAAATTGGTGGAAAGATCGGCCATCTTCGCTTTGATCCCGGCGGCCACCTCCATGAGATTCGATCCGGGAATCTGGTAAATGGCGAGGGCGGCGGAGGGGTCTCCGTTGACGCGCGAAGCCGTGGCGTAACTCTCCGAACCTTCCTCGACGCGCGCCACGTCCTTGAGTCGCAACAAACTCCCATCCGCGCCCGTGCGCACGACGATGTTTTGAAATTCCTCCACGCTGGCGAGGCGGCCCGGAGTGGTCACGATATACTCTTTGGCCGTCCCTTCCTCGGCCGGGCTGGAGCCGATGCGACCCGCCGCGACCTGGACGTTTTGTTCACGCACGGCGGCGATGACGTCGGAGGCCGTCAGATTGCGCGCCGCCAGTTGCTCGACATCGAGCCAGATGCGCATCGAGAGCTGACCGACCCCGAAGACGCGCACTTCGCCCACGCCATCGACGCGGGAAAGTTCGTCGCGGAGATTCAGGTTGGCGTAATTCGAGAGATAGGCATCGTCGTAAGTGCTCTGGCCCGTAGTTTCATTGACGGGCGAGGTGAGCGCGAGGAAGAGGGCGATGTCGGAAGAGCGCTTCTTCACGGTGATGCCGAGTTGGGTGACTTCGGCGGGCAAGCCCGCTTCGGCAATCGCGACGCGGTTCTGCACCAGCACGTTGGCGGTATCCAGGTCGGTGCCGGGCGCGAAGGTCACGGTCAGAGCCATGGATCCGTCGTTGCCGCAGACCGAGCTCATGTAGAGCATGTTTTCGACGCCGTTGATCTCGGTTTCGATAGGCGCGGCGACGGTGTCGGAGACCGTTTTGGCATCGGCTCCGGGATAGGCTGCGGAAACGGTGATGGTGGGCGGCGAAATCTGTGGGTAGCGCGCGATGGGGAGGGTGACGAGGCCGACGAGACCGACGACGATCGTGACGATGGAAATGACGGTGGCGAAGATCGGCCGCCGGATGAAAAATTCGCTGAACATGGTGGAGCTGGGGCGTGGCGTGGAAAGTTCGGAAGCGGGGGGAAGTCAGGAAGCTGCGCTCGGCTCGGCTTTTTCGCGCTCTTCTTTGGGTTCGGGCGCGGCGGAAGCTTCGCTCTCGGTCGGGGAGACGCTCATGCCCTCGCGCACGCGCTGGAGGCCGCTGGTGATGACTTTTTCCGTCCCCTCCAGCCCGCTGGTGACGATGCGCAGCTCGCCCACGCTGTCGCCCAGCGTGACGTTTTTCCGCACTACCGCGTTGTTTTCATCCGCGCAGAGGAGGAAAAAGCCGGCGAGGTCTTGCTGGATGGCGCTTTTCGGCACGAGGATGCTCGGACCCGCAATTTCTTTCGGCACGCTGACGTGGACGAAAAGCCCGTCCGCGAGCATGCCTTCGGGGTTCGGAACGACGGCGCGGATGAGGAGCGTGCCGGTGTCGGGATCCAGGACGTTGTTCGTGATTTCGATCTGAGCTTCGTGCGGGTATTGCGAGCCGTCGGCGAGGCTGAGGAGCGCTTTCGGCGGGGTTTCTTTGTTACGCTCGATCTCGCTCCGGCGACGGAGGAACTCGATGGCCGCCCGCTCATTGGCTTCGAAATAAACGTGCATCGATTGGTCATCGACGATGGTGTAGAGCAAGGTCGCTTCGTTGTTCCCGACAAGCTCGAACTGGTCGGGCTGGAGCTCGGAAATGCGCCCGCTGATGGGAGCCGTGATGCGACAGTAGCCCAGGGTGTCTTCGGCATTCGCGAGGCTGGCCTCGGCGGCGAGAACAGTTGCTTTGGCCGCTTCCAGCTCGGCCCGCGCCGCTTCCACCTCAATCGTCGAAACCGCCTGACCCGCGCTCTGGCGTCGCTTCAGTGTGACTTCGGCAATGTTCATATTCGCCTTGGCTTTGGCCAGATCGGCCTTCGCGGCGTCGCGGGCGGCGACATACGGGGCGTCATCGATTTCCGCCAGCAGGGTGCCTTTTTCGACCTGACTGCCTGGGACGATCTCAGGATTGATTGTCTCCAGGATGCCCCGCACGCGGGCGCGAACTTCGACGCTGCTGAGGGCTTCGATCCGACCGGGAAACTCGGCGTAGGTTTGTTGTTCCCGCACGACCGGGCGCGTGACGCCGACGGGCGTGGGCGGGGGGGCGACAAAGGTGTTTTTCGGCGAGTCGCAGGAGAGGAGAAAAAGACCGCAAAGACAGGCAAGAGGCAGTCGCAGGCGCGCGCGACCGGGCTGAGGAGATTTCATCGGATGACGGGTAGTGGATTCTGAGGAGGCGGGCGTGGCAGTGGGCAAACCCACCTCACGACTCTCCCAGAATGAGGAATCAGCAAGCGAAAACCAGCAAAAAATTGACAAGCGAAGTCACGTGAGTGACCTGCTTTCCGGTCTTCTGGAAGGCAACTGAGCCGATAACTTCCTGTACCGACTTAAG
>JBNNED010000164.1:0-3244 GCA_050285825.1 Verrucomicrobiales bacterium
CTGGTCTCCTTCGTCGCCCTCGCCCTCTGCCTCTTCGCGGCCTTCCTCCCCGCCTTGCTCGCGGCCTTCCGGGACCCCGCCAAATCCCTGCGAAATCTCTGAGCCATGCAGTTTTGGTATGTTAAAAACGGCGAAAAAGCCGGGCCCGTCGAGGATTACGAAATGCGATCGCTCGTCCGCGCGGGCGAGGTGAGCGCCGAGACGCGCGTCTGGCACGAGGGCTGTGACAACTGGCTCAAGGCGGAAGAAGTCGAGCTCCTCAGCGGCGAATTCGTTCTCCTGGCGGAAAAAGAAGCGGAAGCCAACGAGCCCCCGCCCGTTCCCCTGAGCTGGCCGGAGTTCCAGCCCTGGCGACGCCTCGGCGCGCGCTGGTTCGACGCCAATCTCTACTTTCTCCTCTTCGTCAGCGGGCACCTCCTCGTCATGGGCGGCATCCCCGAGATGTTCAGCGCGGAAAACCCGTGGATTCTCATCCTCCACGCCCTCCCGATGATCCTCATGGAGGGCGCGCTGGTCAGTCAGTGGGGGACGACCCCCGGCAAGTGGCTGCTCGACATGCGCGTGCGCCGCTTCGACCAATCCCTCCTGCCCGTCGGCTCCTCGCTCATGCGCGCCTTCCGCGTCTGGATCCTCGGCATGGGCATGGGACTCGGCATTCTCATGATCATCGGGCACATCGCGGCCTTCGTTATGGGTAAAAAGCGCGGCGCTCCGCTCTGGGATCTCGCCACCGGCTACCAGGTCCCCGGCGCACCCGTCACGAAAGCCCGCGTCGCACTCTTCATCGCCCTTTACCTCCTCGTAAACAGCCTCCTCGCCTGGATTCTCTGGCCCACCCTGAGCGAACTTTCCGCTACGATGGAAAAAGCGGCGGCTTCCGAAGGGTGAGAACGAAGACTTCTGAGCGAAACAAACGGGGTAGCCGCGGAGCCCGCCAGCGGGCATCAACTCCACACCTGCCAAGTCGTCCCCGCCCTCGCGCAAAACACCGTCAACGCCCTCAAACCAATATACCAGTGACAGTAGAAGCGGTTTTCAACCGCTTTCCCCGGCCTGCGACAACGGCAATGCCACCACCTGGCAAGTCCTGCCTCTTGCGTCTTCAAATCTTGTGTCTGGTGTCTTCGCCTGGGATGGCGAAAACCGCCTCATCTCCGCCACCGTCAACGGAACCACCACCACCTACGCCTACGACTTCCAAGGCCGCCGCATCTCCAAACAAACGGGCGGAGGCCAAACCGTCAACTACCTCTACGACGGCTGGAATTTAATTGCCGAATACACTGGTAACACCCTCGAAAAGAGCTACGCTTGGGGTATGGATCTCAGCGGGTCGATGCAGGGAGCCGGAGGAGTCGGCGGACTCCTCTCCGTCAACGACGGCAGCAACCGCTACTACCCAACTTACGACGGAAACGGCAATGTGTCCGAATACCTCGACGCCACTGGCACCGTCGCCGCCCACTACGAATACGATCCTTTCGGGCGCAGCACCCTCAAAAACGGAGCGAAAGCCGACGACTTCGCCCACCGCTTCTCCACCAAACCCCAAGACTCCGAAACCGGCCTCTACTACTACGGCTATCGTTACTATGATCCCGTGACAGGAAGATGGCCATCCAGAGATCCCATTGAGGAACAAGGCGGGATTAACCTGTATGCGTTCGTGGGGAATGATGCGGTGAGTGCGTGGGATTTATTGGGATTGGAAGAAATGCGTATTCCTGTATCTTGGAAGAATCCCAATGCAAGCAAGAGGAGAGGCAACGGGATCATTAAAGCAACAGTTGTTATAGAATACGAGAAAGAATGCGAAAATAATGTAGGAATCGTCAAAATTAAAAATGTGAGCGTTGAAGGTCTAACTAGTCTCTCGGTCACTGTTGCAAATATCTCGCTCTCCCCATCTTGGGAAATTGATGATGAAATCAGTAATTTAGTAGAGCAGGAGTGCCCCAGTGGAAAAAAAGGGAGGTGGGGTGGGCAGAAGATAGAATACGAAATTGCCTTAGTTACACGTATCACGCCCGGCATCGGGGCTTCTATTTTTGGTATAACTTTTGATGGCCTTGGGAAGGAGGTTCAACGTGAAGTGAAATATAAAGATAGTGTCGAAGTTTGGAATAAAGAGTGTTGCTGCGATGATGAAAAAGAGGATTGATATTTGTTTGTTGATGAATAATACTGCTTTGTTTCTTTTTGTTCTTATCATCATGAGTTGTCGTGGGGGTAATGATGATCTTTATCCTATTAAGGGAAAAAGTATAGAGGTGGATATTGGTTCTACAAAAGTGGAGTTTCACTATTTCATCTGGGGTGCTGATGATTATGTTTCGCCTATTCTCGCGTTCGATAGAGAGTTGGATGGTGAACAAAAGCCAAAGTTGATAGCGCATGGTCATCGGCGTAAATTTTCAATAAGATCGGGTGGATCTGATATATTCTTTGAAAGTGATTATAATGTATTTTATATTGATAAATCAGGGGTTGTTCACAAAGGCTTGTTGGATTTGTCTACTAACGAGGGTGTCAATATGGAAGGTGCAATCAATTTTGTCATAGAATGCCGCAAGTAGACGAGGGTCAGCAATCATGACATGGGAACAATAACTGTCTTTTGAGATTTTTTTCATGACATGGGGACGCATGACATGGGGACGGATAAATAGTGGCCAAGCAGAGATCCGATTGAGGAAGAGGGAGGAATTAACTTGTATGGGTTCGTAGGGAATGATGGCATGTAATTGGGGTCAGTCAGAGATTTGTTGCATGGCTGTCGGTGAATGGTTTTTGGTTGAATTTAATAACTTACTCGGAAGGTCGGGCTGTCCTCGGGCTTCGACTTCCGGCGGTCGTATAGTCTGGTTGTTGCTACGTTCGCGTGGCCCAGCCACTCTTGCACCTTGGCGATGTCCGCTTGGTGGGAGAGGGCATCATGATATGGTGACAGACATTTCATCATGATATGGTGACAGACATTTTGTAGAGAAACCTCTTGCCTTCTCAGCCGGGCGGGGTAGGGTTCCGATATGAGACGGGCGCGATGGTTGGCTGATTGGGCGAATGAGGAGGGGAAACCGGCGATTTATCACTGCATCTCTCGCGTGGTGGATCGACGCTTTGTCTTTGGTGACGAAGAGCGCGAACAGTTTCGCATTTTCATGCGCATGTACGAAAACTTTTCCGGTTGTCGTGTGCTTTCCTACTGCGTGATGTCGAATCACTTTCATATTCTGCTCGAAGT
>JBNNED010000165.1:0-5206 GCA_050285825.1 Verrucomicrobiales bacterium
GTTCCCGCTTCCACATCGCGCACGAGTTTGACCTTGTGCCAATTCTCTTCCTTCCACGGGAGGGTTTTCACTCCGACCTTCGTGATTTTTTTGCGGTCGGCGTCGTTCACGATGTGGAGTTGCAAGTGGACGTGATCGGCGTTCTCGCCGAGGTGGGCGTAGTAGAATTTCGTCTCATCTTGCTTGCCGAAGGCGATGCAGACGTCGTTATTCCCGCCATTGAAAAGGTCGAGCCGCACTTCCGCCGTGAGCTCGAAGGAGCCCCATTCCTCGCCCTCGAACCAGGCGAGATTGAAGGGGCTGCGCACCTTCGGCTTGAAATCCGATTGTTTTTTGAGGCTGAGAACGGTGTCGTCCCCTTCACCGCTCCATTCCCAGGCGGATTTGTCGCCGAAGGACCATTTTTCGCGCGTCTCGAGTGGTTTTTCCCGCGCTCCGGCGCAAAGGGCCGTGCCGAGCAGCAAAGCGGCCGTGAGTGAAGTCTTCATTGTCATCATGTTTCGTTGTCGTATTGGGGTTTATTTCAGGCTTTTGATGTAGAGAATGATCGATTCGATCTGGGCGTCGCTGAGCACGCCTTTGTAACTGGCCATGCCTTGCTGGTAGCCTTTGACGATTTTCTTGTTGGGATTGAGGATGGAGTCTTTGATGTAGAACTCGTTCACCGACTCCACCGAGCCGCGCTCGAATTCGCGGTCGATCCCCCAAATGCCTTTCCAGGACGGCCCGGTCTTCCCGACCTTCGAGCCATCGACCGAGTGACAGGCGATGCAGCCCATTGTTTCGCTCAGCGTTTTGCCAATTTCCGCACTGGGCGTGCCCTCAGTGATCGGCAGGGAGACGATCTCCGTCTGCCCGAGATCGACTCCGGAAAAGCCTTCTTCCGCCAGGTCGAGCTTGTGAGGCTGGTGAATGGTGTAGTAGCTCGCTCCTTCCGCCGCGGCCCCGCTCTCCAGTTGGAAAGCGTGGCGCACCTCGAGCTGCATCAAGCTCTCGGGCAGCTCGGGGAGGTGGACGAAGACCGCTTTGCGATCTGCGGAAAGAACGGCCTGCGAGACGCCCACCGGGTTCATGCCCTCACTCCCGTCCATTTTATAACGTCCACTCCCGTAATGCGCTGAGCGCTTGTAGTTCCACGCATAGGAGGTGACGTTCTGAGCCTTCACGGACTCCGCTTTCAGAGGCGAAGCGAAGCGCAAAATCACGCCATCGGCGCAGGATTGGGCCGAAATCGGCTTCGTCAGCGCTTCTCCACTGAGACGCAAACGTCCAAGGGTATCAAGATAAGGAGCGCGCGAATCGTAAATCTTAAACCCGGCGAGCCAGACCGCCCCCTGCTCGGCCTGCACCTGCGCTTGCAGCAGCGGCATTTGGGTGTCGAATTCCAGAGGAATGACCGCTCCCTGCGGCGTCGGCACCTCCATGTCGGGCGTGACCAGAAATAGCCCGCCGTTACCGTATGACAAGTGAAGGAGACTCCCATCCAGCGCACCGAACTCCTTGCCCGTCAACCAGACCTGCGAGGAGGAGGAATTATCTTCCGTGTGCGGAATCCAAACCAGAGGCGGCGTGATGTCGGCGTCATTTCCCTTCCCAAAACCAAAATCATCGCCCGGACGGATCAGGTAAACCACCGAGGAAGGCACGTATTGCCCCTGCTGGTCGGTGCCGGTGAGCATGCCGCTTTGCGGGTGGACGGTGACGTACGGTTCGCGCCCACCGGTCGAGACGATCTCAATCTCGCGTCCGTCGGGTGAAATTTTCGAAACCGAGCCCAAGAAAGACGTGCCGCTGCCACCCGTGGGGATGCCGCCTTGGGAAACATAAGTCGACCCGTCCGGCCCGATGCCCATATCGAGCGGGAAAGCCCGGTTCGACTGGCTCTGCCTCATGAGATCGCAGAAATTCTCATAGCGGTCGGCTTCTCCATTTCCGTCACTGTCATGCAGGCGCACGATGCCGTTTTTCGTCGCAACCTGCACCACGCCCTCGACCACGGCCAGGGAAAGCGATTCATGGAGCCCGGAGGCGTAGCGCTGCCAAGTCACCTGGCCCAGCTTTTCATCTGCCAGGCCACTCGCCAGCCAGACATCGCCATCATAAGTCAGCACGGCGGCCACGTCCGGCGAAAGAAAGTCGATATCGGCGGGTCGTACACGGCGTTTCCACGGGCTTTCAGTGGGAAGATGCACCAGATCGAGAGTCAGTCCGTTCGTGTTGACGCTCTCGGAAATGACCTCGGTCACGATTTTTTCCGGCCAACGCCGCGTCTCGTCCGGGGTCGGGATGGCCGGAGTTTCTCCAATCTCTCCGGGCAGGGTTTTGTCGCCCGTGGCGCTGGGAACGAGGGCCATGCTGACCATTTGCACCTTGCTCGATGGGGCCAGGGTGGCGACGAGATCGCCGTCATTGAGGTCGAGGCGAAACTCTTTCGTGTTTGTCGCGACTTCCTGTTTTCCGTTGGCATCGGGCAATTGCCCCGAGGCTTGATAGGGGTTGGTGAGAGTCCACTCGGCCGGGCCGAAGGAAAAATGCAGGGCTTCTTTGTGCGGGGCGACCGCGAAATGGCGCAGGACGACTTGCTGACCGGAAATGGTCCGCGCTTCGTGCCATTCTTTGACTTGCGTCTCCCCGACGCGGTAATTCAAGACCGCGACCGAGCCGCAATCCTCAAGGCTCTCGAAGCGCCCGTGCTCAACGGGCAGCGGTCCGCGTCCGAAATCCCCCATCTCCGTCTTATTCTTCTCACGCGGGTCTTCCTTCAGCGCCTCCGGCGAACTGGCCACGCCCGGCTTGAGCTCGGAGGGGAAGAAAAACGGACCGGTCGGGAGCGGATGACGCAGGCCGGATTTGTGACCCGGAATGTCGTAGGAAATTTGCGCCATGGTCATCACCGTGACCGGCGGCTTGCCCTCCTCCGGCGTCCACACTCCGGCCACCCGCAGCAAGTCCTGATCGAAGGCCAGCACCTGGCCACTTGACAGGGGCAAAATGATGCCACGCACGACGAAGTTATCCTTCAGCGAGTTCCGCGCCTTTTGGTGGGGATCACCATACTGCTCATAAAAATCGACCTTGGTGTGATAGAAAGGAAAACCCGGCTCGAAAAACGAGGGCGGTTTCTCCTTGAGCTTCGTGGGATACTCGGCCGCTGCCAGGGAGGCGAGCGAGAGGGCTAAAGTGGCAAAAATCTGTTTTTTCATCGGTCTGGGAACAAATTCGGGAATTGGAAACACAGATTCATCATGAGCCTGCTGCCTGTCGCCTGTCAATAAACTCCCCCCGTTGCCCTCAGCACCTGGCGCACCTCCCCCATCCAAGCGCTCAGTATTTCGGAAAAATGGCGGGGGTCGGGAAGCGGGATTCGAGATCAAAGTGATGATCACCGAGGTATTCCTCCCGTGGAATCATCACCTGCGGCCATGAGCCAAGCCCGATCCGTACGATTCTCGTAGGACGAATCCCCTCGATGATGAGGTCGGTCTCGAAACGGATCTGAATCCCGCTGCTCCCGAACGGCACCTCGCCCGCGCTTTTTTCGACGCCCACGATCGGCCCTTTTGAGGCCATGTGCGCGGGGCCGTAGTTGCCGCCCCGGTGTTTCAAGGTGTTTTCCGCCGCATTGACCATGACCGTTTCATCCTTCTTGAAATCCGCGTAAAGCTCGGGAGCCATGCCACCGAACAAGGTCGCCGTGACCGTCGCGCGCCCAAACTCGCCATACTCGACGGCATCAATCCATGCAGGCATCCAGCGGCCCCGGATGAAGGCTTTGTGGGTTTCGTTTTGGTTGTCAGCGGTCCGCTGCATCGCGACGTCATCCAGCCAGATATCCGAGATGTGAAAGCGCGTGAAGACCCCACCCGGCGTCGGCTTCCAGGTGATCCCGAGGAGGACCTCCTGCCCTTCCAGCGACTTCTTTCCACTCGCCGGCCAGGCTCCTTCGGCAATGAGATCGGCGACCTCCAGACGCTCCCGACCACGCCAGACGCGCGTCGCCGCATCAAAACTCAGCTCCTCCTCTTCGGCCTTCCCCTTTTCCCCCGTTTTAGGCACGCGACTCGCGATGATGAGCCCTTGTCGGTCCTTGATTTCCAGTTCCTTGAGCTTCCAGACCAAGCCCTCGCGCAAGCAGTGACTCGGCTCGTCTTCGAGGAGGAGAACGTGGTTTTCCGCCGGAAAAATGCCCGCTCCGCGGTTGTGATTCGCGTCCCGTTCTTTATTGTCCACCGGCAAGACCGGCACAGCCGAAATTTCGGGATCAGGCGGGAGAAAAGCCCGCACGTGCATCACCGTGCCCAGCGGAAGATCGCGCAAATCGGCCGGCGCCCCGTGATAGCGCACCACGCCGTAGGGCAGCAGAGCGAAAGGATGCGGGTCGTTGCGGCGGAACATGCCATCCCCTTCCACACGCAGGCTCCCCCGTCGGTTCGCGTGATCCACGAAAACCAACTCGCCCCGGTAAGAATGCGCTTTTTCCAAAGGCGGGAATTTCCCCGCTTCGGGGCGAAAAACTTCACTGGTGGCATCTTGATCTTCAGCCTGCGTCGCAATGACAGACAAACTGACGAATACCAGCAACAAGGCCTTACCTACTGCTGCTAAGTAGCTACGAGAGATGAGAGACGGAATCATGACAGGATTAATAAGTCGGGAAAATAGTTGGCGTGGGAAAGCGCTCTTCGATGTAAGGCGCTCCGTTCATAAGATGCTCCTCACGTGGCAAGTGCACGTCGGGCCAGCTCGCCGGACGGACCAAAACAACCCGCGTGGGACGAAGCCCTTCGGTGATCAGATCGGTTTCGAAGCGGATCCGGATGCCACTACTTCCCGGAGAAGCCTGACCAGGATCCTCCGTCACCTCGAGCAGTTTGCCCCGCGCGGCCATCTGCGTGGGTCCGGCACTTCCCCCTTCGGTATGTTTCAAGGTGTTTTCCGCTGCATTCATGAAAGCGGTGACACCCGTTTTAAAATCCGCGTAAAGCGCTTCGTCCATGCCGCCGAACAAGGTCGCCGTCACCGTCGCGCGCCCAAACTCGCCATACTCGACGGCGTCAATCCACGCAGGCATCCAGCGACTGCGGATGAAGGCCTGGTGCGTCTCGCTTTGATTTTGCGAAGCCCGCTGCATCGCGACGTCATCTAGCCAGATATCCGAGATGTGAAAGCGCGTGAAGACCCCACCCGGCGTCGGCTTCCAGGTGAT
>JBNNED010000166.1:0-2583 GCA_050285825.1 Verrucomicrobiales bacterium
AACTGGCAAAGCACCGAAGACCTCCTCGAACGCCTCGCCACCGCCGTCCGCACCCGCCGTTCCTAAAAAACACCGAACGGAACGCGGGGAATCCCGAACGGAACGCGGGCTTCAGCCCGCATAAAAAAGCGGAACGTTAGTGAAATCCCCTCAGGGGGCTCCAGCTTGGCTTCATTGCACGCCCAATCGCTATTGACCCCGCCCCTCTCGCCAGCGAGCATCCCTCCACCTTGCAACACCTACGCGCCAGTGTCCTCATCGACGGCCCTTCCGAGCTCGTCTTCGACTACCAAATCCCCGCCGGCCTCCCCGCCCGTCCGGGCTGCCGCGTCCGCGTCCCCCTGCGCAACCGCCCCGCTTCCGGCACCGTTCTCGACGTCCAGGCCTACGAGCCCCGGAACCTCGACTACGACCTCCGCCCGCTCAGCTCCCTCATTGATCCCGAACCCCTCATCACCCCCACCCTCCTCAAGCTCGCCCACTGGATCGCCGACTACTACACCGCGCCCCTTGAACAAGTTATGCGCGCTCTCCTCCCCGAAGCCGTCCGCCAGGAAAACACCAGGGAAAAAACGCAAATCGCCCTCGAAATCGCCCGCCCGCCCGAAGCCGACGAACTCGCCACCCGCCAAAAGCGCGCCAAACGCCAGGCGGAAATCCTCACCCTCCTCCAAGTCGCCTCCGAGCCCGTCCCCCTGGCCAAACTCCCCGGCAGCCCCGCCGCTTCCGTCAAAGCCCTCATCGAAAAAGGCCTCATCCGCAAAACCACCCTCACCCTGCGCCGCGACCCCGACGCCAGCGAAACCTTCCTCCCCACCAGCCCCCTCACCCTGAACCCCGAACAAAGCAGCGTCCTCCAAACGATCAAAAACTCCCTCGCCACCCCCGCTGGTGAAAGCCGCCCGCCCATCCTCCTCCACGGCATCACCGGCGCGGGCAAAACCGAAGTCTACCTGCAAGCCACCCAGGCCGCCCTCGACCTCGGCCAGAACGTCCTCATCCTCCTCCCCGAAATCTCCCTCGCCCCCCAAACCGTCCAGCGCTTCAAATCCCGCTTCGCCGCCTCGCAGATCGAAATCGCCGTCCTCCACTCCTACCTCTCCCAGGGCGAACGCTTCGACGAATGGCACCGCATCCGCAAAGGCACCGCCCGCGTCGTCATCGGCGCCCGCTCCGCCCTCTTCGCCCCCGTGCAGAAACTCGGCCTCACCATCGTGGACGAAGAGCACGAAACCGCTTACAAACAGGACAACCCGCCCAAATACCACGCCCGCGATCTCGCCATCGTCCGCGCCCATCTCGAAAAAAGCACGATCCTGCTCGGCTCCGCCACCCCCTCGCTGGAGTCCTACCACAACAGCCAAAGCGGAAAATACCAACTCGCCGAGCTCACCCAGCGCGCCGACGGGGCCACCCTCCCCCTCACCCGCATCATCGACATGCGCATCGAGGCCCGTAAACACAAAGGCTCCCCCGCCATTCTCTCCGACATCCTGCGCCAGGCCATCGAAAAACGCCTCGAAAAAGACGAACAAGTCATCCTCTTTCTCAACCGCCGTGGCTTCGCCCGCGCCCTGCAATGCCCTCCCTGCGGCCACACCATCGAGTGCCCCCACTGCGCCATCGCCCTCACCTACCACCGCTCCGCCGAACGCCTCATCTGCCACCTCTGCGGCCACCAGGCCATCGTCCCCCGCGTCTGTCCGGAATGCCAGGACCCCGCCATCCGCCTCCAAGGCTACGGCACGGAAAAAGCCGAGGAAGTCCTCCGCAAAGTCTTTCCCCAAGCCCGTCTCGCCCGCCTCGACACCGACACCGCCCGCCGGAAAAACGCCCTGCGCGACACCCTGCGCGACTTCCGCGCGAAAAAAATCGACCTCCTTCTCGGCACCCAGATGATCGCCAAAGGACTCGACTTCCCCAACGTCACTCTCGTCGGCGTTCTCAATGCCGACCTCTCCCTGCACGCCCCCGATTTCCGCGCCGGCGAGCGCACCTTCCAGCTCCTCACCCAGGTCTCCGGCCGAGCCGGTCGCGGCCAGATGGCGGGTGAAGTCATCATCCAAACCGCGACCCCGCACGCCCCCGCCATCCAATACGCCCGCCAGCACGACTTCCACGGCTTCGCCGAACAGGAACTCGCCATGCGCCGCGACTTCGCCTATCCGCCCTACGGCCACCTCGCCCTCATTCTCGCCCGCTCGACCCACGAACGCCGCGCCGAGTTCACCCTCCAGACCCTGCACCGTCGCCTCGCCGAAGGACTACCCGCCGGGGTCGAACTCGGGGAGCCCCTCCCCTCGCCCCTCACCCGCTCGCACGGCCAATTCCGCTTCCAGCTCATCCTGCGCGGGCCCAAAGCCCGCCCCCTCTCCCGCCACATCGGCCAAGTCCTCAAAAACACGCCCACCCCGGAAGACGTCATCGTCACCGCCGACATCGACGCCCTCGATCTGGGATAAGGGGAAAGCGGCACCGAGCGAAATGCGCTTTTTCTCGATTCACGGCTTGACACTTCGCACTTTTAAAACATAGTGCCCGCCCTGCGGCGTCCGAAACGTCGGAGATTTTCACCACGACCAT
>JBNNED010000167.1:0-20515 GCA_050285825.1 Verrucomicrobiales bacterium
GGCGTCCTGGAAATCCCCCTCCAGTAGATTTTCTCTCACCCCAATCCACTCAAAAATCTCCGCCGCCACCCGCCGCGGAGGTCTTTTTTTGCCCCCCGGCCCTTTCCCGGCTTCACTTCCGCGCCCCGACTCGCTAAAAAACCGCCGTGCCTCGCCAAGACTACATCCCGACCATCGGCCTCGAAGTCCACTGCCAGATCAAAACCGAAACGAAAATGTTCTGCGGCTGCCAGACCTCCTTCGGTGACGAACCCAACACCAACACCTGCCCGACCTGCCTCGGACTCCCCGGCGCCCTCCCCGTCCTCAACCAGTTCGCCATCGAGCGCACCATCCTCGCCGGCCTGCTCGTCGGCTGCTCCACCCCCGAAATCTCCACCTGGGACCGGAAAAATTACTTCTACCCGGACATGCCCAAGGACTACCAAATCACCCAGATGGACCTCCCCCTCTGTCTCGGTGGCGAAGTCCCCCTCTACCACCACAACTACCCGAAAGACGCCCAAAAATCCATCGCCAACCTCGGCAAAGCGGTCAAAATGAACCGCATCCACCTCGAAGAAGACGTGGCCAAATCCACCCACCTGGCCAATTCCACCCTCATCGACTTCAACCGCGCCGGCACGCCCCTGATGGAAATCGTCTCCGAAGCCGACATCGATAACGCCGAGGAAGCCGTCGCCTACCTCAAAACCCTCCAGCAAATCCTCATCTACGGCGGCATTTCCGACGCCGACATGGAAAAAGGCCAAATGCGCTGCGACGTCAACATCTCCGTCCGCAAAAAAGGCACCAGCGAACTCGGCGAAAAAATCGAGCTCAAGAACCTCAACTCCATCTCCGCCGTCCGTCGCTCGATCCACTACGAAATCGACCGCCAAATCGAAGAACTCGACCAGGGCATCGCCCAGATCCAATCCACCCGCCGTTGGGACGACGATCTCGGCGAGTCCCAGCTCATGCGCACCAAGGAAAACGCGCACGACTACCGCTACTTCCCCGATCCCGACCTCCTCCCCGTCGAAGCCGCCGCCCTCGTCGAAAAAGTCCGCCCCCTCGTCCCCGAACTCCCCCACGAGAAAATGGCACGCTACACCAGCGAGCTCGGCCTCACCGACTACGACGCCTCGGTTCTCACCGCCGATAAAAACCTCGCCGAATACTTCGAAACCACCGCCCAAAACACCCAGGCCCCTGGCAAAAAAGCGGCCAACTGGATCATCAACAACCTTCTCGCCGCCCTTAACGAAAGCGCCACCCCCATCACCGAGGCTCCCGTCAGCGCCGAAAAACTCGGCCAAATGCTCGACCTCATCGAAGCCGGCACCATCTCCAACGCCCAGGCCAAGGACCTCTTCGCCGCCCTCTCCGCAGCGCCCGAAAAAGACCCCGCCGCTCTCGCTAAAGAGATGGGCTTCGAGCCCGCGGACAACTCCGCCATCGAAGCCCTCGTCGATGAAGCCATCAAAAATAACCCTGACAAAGTCGCGGAAATCCAGGGAGGAAACGAAAAACTCCTCAACTTCCTCACCGGCCAAGTCATGAAAGCCTCGAAAGGCAAAGCCAACCCAAAAATCGTCACCGAATCCCTGCGCGGGAAGTTGCTGTGAAGTGAAAACTCAGTGGCCGGTCAGTCCTGCCACTCCTCCAGTGGCTTGATGAGGTTCGCTGGCAAGGGGAACTTGCGCTCGTAGATCCCCGGCGCCAGCTCGTTCGAGGTCTCGTAAGCGTCCTTCATCATCTCCAGCTTCGCATCCATGTTATCGATGTGATGCAACACGATCGCTTCCGGGGTCTTGGGCAGCGTCGGCGAGCCGAATTCGTGTGTTCCGTGGTGGGACGCGACGAGATGCAGCAGGTGCAGGCGCACGCGCACGCCATCGGGCACGGCCTCCTCCCACTCGCTGAAATCTAGGTCATTCCACAAGCTGTTGATGAGCTCCAAACCAAGCGGAATGTGCCCCAGCATCTCGCCCACCAGCTGATGTTTTTGGGCGAAGCCGTCCCGAGCGTAGTTGTTCTCCCAGAGCTTCCCGCAATCGTGAAAGAGAATGGCCGCGATCAGCAAATCGAGGTTCAGCGCCGGGTAGGCCGGATGCAAGGCCACCGCTGCGCGCATCATCTGCGCCACGTGCTCGACCAAGCCCCCGCGCCGCGCGTGATGGTTCTTGCGCGCCGCCGCCGCCCGCTGAAAACGCTCCCCGTGAACTTCCAGAAATTTCCCGCACAAGAGCCGCAAACGCGGATCACGCAAGGCCGCCACCCGTTCTTCGATCTCCGCCCAATCCGCCTCCTGCTTGGCCCGCGTGGCCGGATCGCCCGCCAGAAAATCCGCCAACTCCGCCTCATTCAGCGGTCGGAAGGTCCACCCGCGCGCATCGAGCCCGTAATCATTCTGCGTCCAGGCCCCACTCAAGCGCAAGGCCCGCTCCGGTCGCAGGGTCTCCACCGCCGACTCCCATTGCGGGTGATTATTCCACACATTCAGGCTCGCCACTCCCGTCGCATCCGCGAAGTGAAGCTGAAAATACGGCTTCCCTCCCTTCGTCTCCCGCTCACGCAGCTCCTGCACCTGCACATCCACTTCCCCCTCCACCGGCTCACTGCCCGCCGCATTCAAAAGTTCCCGAATCGTCATATCTCACAGCAGCGCCTCCCGCGCCAAGGAGCATGCTATCAACAAAGACGCACCATGTCCTTGATAATCTGTGTCCAGAGGTAAAAAAGCCCCCGCCACGAGTAGCGGAAATGCCCGTCATCCGTCAGCTGGATCAGGCCCCGCTCCAGATTGAATTGAATCTGCTGCCGCATCTCCTGCTCCAGCTCCTCCTCCACCTCTTCCGGGTCGGGAATCCGCAACTGACTGAACTCCAGCCCTTTCCGCTTGATGAAGCCATCGTGCTCCCTGCTCAGCCGACGAAAACAGGCATGCTGGCAGGGAATGTGGTTCCAGTGAATCGACGGTAGGCACTTGAGACTCGGCGAAAAGGGATAATTCGTCGTGCGGAAAGTCCGGTGCTCCTCACATTCCGAAGTCAGCGTCAAATACGCGAAGGCCACGTGATCCTGCTCACACAGACAAACCGCCGCAATCTGCCGCTTCTCCGGATGCCAGAAAAAGCGGAAATACTGCTTCATCCCGGCCCAATTCCAGCCCCCATCGGTGATGTGCTCAAAACCTTCCGCCTCAATCTGTTGGATGCAATCCACGGCCTGCGGGAAATGCTCTTCGTCCGGAGGGACTTGAAAACTCAGTTTGTTCTCCACCGGAAAGCGCAGCCGCCGAATCCGCAACAGCAACTCCAGCCAGGGCACGAGAAACCACAAGGCCACCGCCAGCCCCCCGGCCCAGTGACTGCCGAAGAGGAAGAAAAAAGCGAGGTAACTCGCCACGAGGAAGGTCAGCGCACCCAGTTTCCGACCCCACCAGCGCCGGCAGGATCGCAGGGCGACCCCAAGGATGATGATGCCGGTAATGATGAGAACTTCGCGCATGTGCTGAGCCACCATGCACCCACCCGCCCGGAATTTCCAGCGATGATTTCATTTCTCTCCGCTCGCTGAAATCATTCCCGCCTTTTCAAATGCCCTATCCTGACCGAAAATCCCCGCGCCATGTCACTCGCCGAGCCCCTAGCCATCAATTTCCACCTCCCCGCCAGCGACCCCCTCGGAAAGAACCACGTCCTGGGCAAACTGCGCTTCCTCCCCGATCACGTCGAACTCTCCTGGCAGCTCAAAGGCAGCGTCTTCCGGGGCGGCGAAGGCGAACTACGCCAAATCCAACTCCCCTACACCGAAATCGAGCACGTCGCTCTCGTCAAACGCTGGTTCCGCCTCCGCAGCCTCGACTTCCGCGTCTCCAATCCCGCCCTCGTCCAGGAAATCCCCGGCGTCAACATGGGAAAAATGTCGCTCGAAATCGACGAACGCTCGCGCGAAGAAGCGAAAAAACTCCACGACTACATCGATTTTCAACGCTCGATTTTCCGACTCGACGCCCAAAACGCCCGACTCGCCGCCCTCCGAGAATAGGCACCTCACATTTCCCAGCCTACTCCTCTCGCGAAAAAAATCCAAATCCCCCCTTTACTTGACCGACCGGTCAACTATCTTCCGGCCGTGCCCCGTCAATCCGAAACCCCCCGCAAGCTCAAGGACTCCTTTCTCGAACTCGTCTGGATCCAGAGCTACGGCTCGGTCTCCGTCGATGCCATCTGCGATCGCGCGGGCGTCAAAAAAGGCTCCTTCTACCACTTCTTCCCCTCCAAGATCGCCCTCGCTCTCGATGCCCTTGAAGAGTATTGGAACAGCGAATGTCGCCCCAAGCTCGACACCGCCTTTTCCCCCAGCCTCCTCCCCCTTGACCGCCGCCGCGCCTGGATCGCCAACGGCCTTTCCCATGTGCAAGAGTGCATTGACAAGCACGGCAAAGTCCTCGGCTGCCCCTTTTATAACCTCGGCGCGGAAACCTCGACGCTCGAACCCGAGCTCGCCGCGAAAGTCAGCGACATCTTCCGCCGCTACCAAAAATACCTCGTCAACGCCCTGCGCGACGCCCACGAAAACGGCGATATCACCCTTGATGACATCGACGACACCGCGCGCGACATCTTCACCCATCTCGAAGGCGCCATCACCCGCGCCCGCATCACCAACAATCCCGAACCCCTTTACCGCCTCCCCCTCACCATCGGTCGCCTCATCGGAGCCGACCTCAGCCCCGCAGTCACCCAGACCGTTTAGTCAAATCATCCCCACGCCATGAGCTCGAAATCAAAAAACAACCCGCTCCTCTTCATCATCCTCGCCCTCGTGACCCTCGGGGTGGCCTGGTGGGGCATCAAAACCCTCTCCGAAGCGAAGCCAGCCGCAGAGGGCGGAGGAAACGCCGAAGCCCCCGCCGGCATGCCGCCCGCCAGCGTCGTCACCGCTCCGGTTGCCAAAGAAGAAGCCCGACAAACCCACCGCGTCGTCGGCACTTTGAAGGCCCGCCAACGCTCGGAAATCGCCGTCCGCGAAGCCGGCCCACTCATGGAAATCCTCGTCGATGAAGGCGACCTCGTCGAAGCCAACGCCCTCATCGCGCGCATTGATCCCCGCCGCCTTTCCGCTCAAAAAAGCGAGCTCCAGGCCGAAGTCACCGTCGCCTCCTCCCTCCTCATCCAGCGCCAGGCCGAAATCGCCCGGGCCACCACGGATCTTGAGATGAAAGAACGGCTCTTCTCCCAAAAAGCCCTTTCCAAAAGCGAACTTCTCGACGCCCGCCGCGCCGCCAGCGTGGGGGAAGCCCAGGTCAAAGCGGCGGAAGACAGCCTGAACGCCGCCAAAGCCCGCCTGGAACTCATCAACGTCCGCCTCGCCGACGCCGAAATCCGCGCCCCCTTCACCGGCCGCGTCGTCGCCCGCCACAGCGAACCCGGCGAGTGGCTCAATCCGGGCGAAGCCCTCGTTACCCTCGTCTCTTCCGGCGAAATCGAAGCCTGGCTCCAGGTTCCCGAGCGCTTTGCCGCCGCTGCCAATGGCGAAAAAATCCCCGTCACCCTCAGCGCCACCGGTCAGGAAATCACCTCCACAAAGCTGACCCTCGTCCCGGAAGCCGACACCGCGACCCGCACCGTCCGCATCGTCGCCCTCCTCCCCGATCCCGACCACCAACTCGTCCCCGGCCTCTCCGTCACGGCCCAGCTTCCGGTGAGCAAGAAAAGCGAGGAACTGGTCGTCCCAGTCAACGCCATTTCCCAGAGCTACGCGGGTCCCGGCGTCTTCATTGCCACCGAGCAGGAAGGCTCCCCGATGCCGCTCGCCAAACGCGTTCCGGTCGAAGTGCTCTACCAAAGCGAAGGCCGCGCCTACCTGCGCAGCGAAGGAATCAAGCCCGGCGACCCCGTCGTCGTCCAAGGCAACGAACGCCTCATGCCGATGCAGCCCCTCATGATCGCCCCACCGGCTCCGGCCGAGGGGGCTCCCGTAAGCGAAACGGCGCAAAACTAAGTCCGCCGCCACCCACTCCTTGACCCTCTAGTCAACTCAAGCTCACACTCGTATGTCCGATCACAAACCCGGGATCATCGGCACCGCCATTTCCCAACCCATCACCGTGGCGGTGGCCACCTTGCTGGCTGTCCTCGCCGGCTTCCTCGCCGCCACCCTCGTCCCCATCCGCATGACGCCGGAAGTCTCTTCCGTTGTCGTTTCCGTCATCACCGGCTGGGAATCCGCCTCAGCCGAAGAAATTGAATCCGACATCATCGAAGAACAGGAAAAAGTTCTCGGCGATGTCACCGGACTGATCTCTCTGACCTCCACCTCGGCCGCCGGACAAGGCCAGATTCGCCTCGAATTTGAAACGGGAACGGACATCGAACAAGCGACCGCCCAGGTTCTGCAAAAGCTCGACGAAGTTCCCGGCTACCCGGATGGCGTCCTCCAGCCAGTCGTCGAACCCGTTGACATTGAGTCGGTTGACTACATCGCCTGGGTTGGTCTGGCCTCCAGCGACCCCGATTTTACAACCGAGACGCTCTATGACTTTATGGAGCGCCGATTGCGACCGCAGTTCGAGCGCATCGACGGCATTTCCCAAGTCGGACTGAACGGAGCCGTCCAGTCCGAGCTCCACATCATCGTCGATCCCGAAGCCCTCGCGCAGCGCGGCATCACCTACGGCGAACTCCGCCAGGCCATCGTCAACGCCAACGCCAACTTCTCGGGTGGTAAGCTCGCTGACGGCAAACGCGACATCCGCATCCGTGCCACGGGCCGCTTCGAAAGCCCCGAAGACATCGAAAAAATGGTCGTTCGCCGGAACGAATCCGGGATCACCTACCTGCGCGACATCGCCACCGTCAAAACCGCCTACAAGGAACCCACTTCCTGGGTGCGCGCCCGCGGCGAACGCATGCCCTTCTTCAATTACCAACTTTCCCGGGGGGCCAACCTCCTCGAAACGATGGACGCCCTGAAAGCCAAAATCGCCGAATTGAACGCGCCCGATGGCCTCTTGGCTGAAAAAGCCCAGGAACTCGGCCTGAACGGCACTCTCGAACTCGTTCAGACTTACGACTCAACGACTTACGTCGAAGACGCCATCGAACTCGTCCGCAGTAACATCGCCGTGGGTGGCCTCCTCGCCACCATCACCCTCCTCTTTTTCCTGCGCTCCCTGCGCACCGTCGGCATCATCGCCCTCGCCATTCCGGTCTCCGTCATCGCCTCGCTGGTCGTCCTCGTCGCCCTCGGGCGCTCGATCAACATCATCTCCCTGGCCGGGCTCGCTTTCGCCGTCGGGATGGTCGTAGATAACGCCATCGTCGTCATCGAAAACATTTTCCGGCACCTGGAAATGAAAAAATCGCCGCGCCAAGCCGCCTACGACGGCACGACGGAAGTCGCGGGCGCCGTTCTCGCCTCGACCATGACGACCCTCATCGTTTTCGCCCCCATTCTCATGATCCAGGAGACGGCCGGGCAGCTCTTCCGCGACATCGCCCTCGCCATCATGGTCTCCGTCGGCCTCTCCATGATCGTCTCCCTCACCCTGATCCCGACCGCTTCCGCGCGCTTCCTCCATCCTCCGAAGGAAGAAGGCCCGAGCGCTTTCGACCGCGTTTTCGGCAATCTTTTCTTCCGCATTCTCGGGGCTCCTTTCAAACCCTTCGCCTGGCTTTTCAACAACCTTCCGCGCCTCGTCGGCAACACCGTCGCCTGGCTCATCGGAGGCGGCATCCGCCGTGCCGCCGTCATCGCCATCTTCCTCGTTTTCACCGTTCTCGGCGTGAAAATCCTCCTTCCGCCGCTCGACTACCTCCCAAATGGTAACCGCAACGTCATCTTCGGCCTTGTCTTCCCGCCGCCCAGCTACAACCTCGACGAAACCTCGAAACTCGGCGAAACGATCGAAGCCCGCGTCCGCCCCGCTTGGGAAGTGACTGAAGACAAATTCCTCGTCGAATCAGCCCGTCGCGGAGGCGAAGTCTCCCAAGGTGTGGACAATCGCGTCCTCCTTCCCGCCGCCCCCGGAGCCGAGCCCAGCGTCATGCCTCCGCCCCTCTCCCACTTCTTCCTCGTCTCCTTCGAGGGTCGCATGTTCCAAGTCGGCGTCTCCGATGACAAAAAACGCGTAGTCGATGCCATTCCTCTCCTCAACAACGCCGCCGCTGGCATTCCGGACACCTTCGCCTTCGCCTTCCAAATGCCCCTTTTCCGGGTCGCCGGCACCACGGGCACCGCGATCAAAGTCGATGTCAAAGGCACCGATCTCGACGCCGTTTCCCAAACCGCCGGTCGCCTCTTCGGCGCCTTCATGGGCTCGTTTGGCCCCGGCATGACCCAGCCGCAACCCCCGAACTTCGCCCAGCCGCTCAACGAGTTGCGCATCGTCCCGGACGACGAACGCCTGCGGGAGCTCGGTATGAGCCGTAGCGATCTCGGCCTCGCCATTCAGGCCGCCGGTGAAGGCATCCTCCTCTTCCGGGATTACGAAAAAAACGGGGAGCTCAAGGACATGAAAATCATCACCCAGGGAGCCCTCGCCGAGCGCCCGGTGGAAGAACTTCTCGACACTCCCATCGCCACTCCGGCGGGCGGAACGGTCGACCTCCGTTCCATTTCCAAGCTGCAGAACGTCCTCGGGCCCGACCAAATCCGCCACGTTGACCGCCTCCGCGCCGTCACCCTTGAGGTTTCACCCCCGGATGGGATGGCTCTGGAAGAGGCGATCAAACAAGTGGACCAGATCATCCAGGGTCTGAAGTCTCAAGGCGGTGTCAGCCCCGGAGTCGATGTCAAAATCGCGGGATCTTCCGACAAGCTCGCCGAGATCAAGACGGCGCTTCTGGGCGACGGCTCCCTTTTCGGCACCCTCAGCTCCTCGCTCTTCCTCGCCCTCTTCGTCGTCTACCTCCTCATGGTCGTCCTCTTCCAAAGCTGGTCCTACCCGCTCGTCATCATCCTCTCCGTTCCCCTCGCCACCGTGGGCGGGCTCGGCGGCCTCTTCCTCGTCCACACCTGGAGCAAGGCCGACCCCTACATGCCCGTGCAGAACATGGATGTCCTGACCATCCTCGGCTTCGTCATCCTCGCCGGCGTCGTCGTGAACAACGCCATCCTCATCGTCCACCAAACTCTCAACTTCCTCCACGATGACCCCCACATGGTGCCGAACGAAGCCATCCGCGAGTCCGTCCACTCCCGTGTCCGCCCCATCCTCATGTCCACCCTGACCTCCGTCGGCGGCATGCTCCCCCTCGTCCTCCTCCCCGGCTCCGGATCGGAACTTTATCGCGGCCTCGGTGCCGTGGTGGTGGGCGGCCTCGCCGTCTCGACCGTCTTCACGATGTTCCTCGTCCCCACCGTCCTCAGCGTCGTCTTCTCCCTCACCCGACCCAAACCCGACGAAGCCCTCGAAGGTGCCTGAAAGCCCCACCCGCGTCACCATTCCAAGTCCACAAAAATGAAATCACTCATTTCCGCCGCCCTCGCCAGCCTGACCCTCGCCTCCTGCACCGTCGGGCCCGATTACGAGCAGCCCTCCCCCGACCTCAGCGCCACTTATAAAAACACCGGCCTCAGCCAGCCCGCTCCGGCGGGAAATTGGTGGGTCGCCTTCAAGGACGCCAAGCTCAATACCCTCCTCGGTGCCGCCGAAAAAAACAACCCCGACGCCCGGGCCGCCCTCGCCCGCCTCGACCAGGCCCGCGCCGTCCTCGGCATCCGCCGCTCCGATCTCCTTCCCTCCCTCGATGCCAACATCCTCGCCCGCCGCAGTGGAGATTCCCAAAACGACTCCTTCTCCTTCGGCACCTATAACCGCTTCGAATCCAGCCTCAATCTCGACTACGAAATCGACTTCTGGGGTCGTGTCCGCCGCAGCGTGCATCAGCAAAAAGCCCTCACACAGGCCAGCGCCGCCGACTACCAAACCGCCCTCCTCTCCCTCCGTGCGGAGGTCGCCCGCGATTACCTGACCCTGCGCCACCTCGACGAGGAAATGGCCCAGCTCAAAGGCACCATTTCCCTCCGGCAGGAAAACGAGAAACTCGTCTCCGCCCGCCTCAATGAAGGTGACGCCACCCCCATCGACCAAGCCCGCGCCCAGAGCCAGACCGAGACTGTCCGCGCCGAGCTCCACCGCCTCCAGCAGCGCCGCGATGAACTGGAAAACGCCCTCGCCGTCCTCACCGGCACCAACCCGGGCGTCTTCCGCCTCGCCACCGCCACTCCGCCCCGCACCCCGCACATCCCCGCCGGCGTGCCCGGTGATCTCCTCCGCCGCCGACCCGATATCGCCGCCAGCGAGCGCCGCCTCGCCGCCGCCTCGGAAGCGATTGGCGTCACCATCGGCAACTACCTCCCCCGCGTCACCCTCACCGCCGGAGCCGGGCTCGCCAGCCTCGAAAGCTCCGATCTCTTCAACAAAGAAAGCCGCCTCTGGAACATCGGGCCTTCCGTTTCTCTTCCCGTCATCACCGCTGGCCGACGGGCGCGCGATCGCGAACGTGCCGAAGCCGCTTACCGTGAAGCACTTGAAAACCACCGCCTGAGCGTCCTCAACGCCGTGCGCGAAGTCGAAAACGCCCTTTCCGGCATCAAAAACCTCGACCGCGCCCTCGCCGCCCAGGAAAAATCCGCCGCCGCTGCCCGCGAAGCCTCCCGACTCGTCCGCCTCCGCTACGACAACGGCCTCGTCAGCTTTTTCGAAGTCATCGACGCCGAACGCCAGACCCTCGCCGAAGAACGCGCCCTCGTCCAAACCCGTTCCGCCCGCCAACTCGTCACCGTCCAACTCATCCAAGCCCTCGGTGGCTCGTGGAAGTGAAGCGTCGTTGTGAAAATCAGCAGCCGAGCAAGGGCAGCTCGTAGCGTGCGATGAGGTGATCCCGCGTCATCAAAACCAAGCCTTCAGCCTGCGCTTGCGCGATGAGCATGCGATCAAAAGGGTCCGCGTGCAGTGGCGGCAGCCCCAGAGCCACTTCGGCATGGCGACTGGAGATCGGCAATTCCTCGAATCCCCCGTTCCAGAGAAAACGCGCGAAGTCACGGGGCATGCGCAGCTTCCCCTTCCCGACTTTCAGCCCCAGCTCCCAAACGGACGCCGCGCTCACCCACACCCGGTTAGCCGGATTGGCAATCTGTTCACGCGCCTGAGCTGTCAATTTTTCCGGTGCCGAAAGCCACCAAACGACGACATGGGAATCAATGAGAATCTCCATCTTAATCTCAGCTCTTCGCTCTAAATTCCGCCCCAGCCTCCGCGACTTTTGAGATGCTTTCTTCCAATAACTCATCGTACCCGTCCAGCGCCTCCTCGTCCGATTCCCAACAGCCCGCTTCCTCGAAAACCTGACCCGCCAGGACCCCGGGCACTCTGGCCTTTCCCTCTTCGACGTAAGGAACGAGCTTCGCCATCGGCTTACCCGCTTTGGCAATGACCAACTCTTCTCCGCCCGCGACTCTTTCCAGGAGTTTGGAGAGATGAGTCTTGGCCTCGTGGATGTTGATGGACTCACTCATTCGGACTAAGCTAAACCAAGTCCGAATTTAGGTCAAGGATTTTCAGCCAATCCTCGGAGATACTCGTAGCCATAAATCCCCGTGCTGTGCCCGTCGGCCCAGAAAAACTGGATGGCATAACCACCGACCAGTTCGTAGCGACGCAGCTCGAAGCTCCCTTCGTGGTAAGTCACCTGCGGTCGCACGACCTTCCCCGTCACATCCGGCTCGCCCTGGCAAGACGCGCACGGGCAGGCTTTGCGCAAGGCTTCCAGCGTGAGGTAAGTCTCCTTGCCATCACTCCAAGCCAAGGCCAGCTCCCCGCCGATCAGTGCGCTGTGACTCAATTCCAATTTTTCCATGATCTCTTCATCAACGCTGGCCGAAAATGGCCGTCCCGACCCGCACGATCGTCGCTCCTTCCTCGACCGCCACCTCGAAATCCCCGCTCATCCCCATGCTCAGACCCGGCAGGGGCAAGTCACTCAACCCCCGCAACTCGTCCTTCAGCTCCCGAACTTGACGGAACCACGGACGCGCCGTCTCCGCCCCCTCACCCTGCGGCGGAAGACACATCAGCCCAGCAATCTTCAGATTCGGCAAGGCCACCAAATCATCCATCGCCATCCGTAACTCGTCGGCGAAAAATCCGCTTTTGCTCTCCTCCGCCCCGATGTTCACCTCCAGATAAACTTGCGGTCGCAGCCCCAATTCACCCGCGATCCGATCCGTGTAACGCGCCAGCTTGAGCGAGGAAATGCTGTGAATGACGGGAAAAAGCGGCAAAACTTTGCGGACTTTGTTCCGTTGCAAGTGCCCGATGAAATGCCAGCGCAGGGAAGACGGGAGTTCCGCGATTTTCCCCTCCGCTTCCTGAAATCGGCTCTCGCCCAGATCGACTTGACCCGCCTCGACCACCGGCCGGATCGCCTCCACCGGCCACGTCTTCGAGACCGCCAGCAGCGTGACCTCCGCCCGCTCCCGCCCCGCTTTCTCACAAGCGCGCGTGAGCCGCGAGTCAATTTTCCGCCAATGATCGGCGCGTGGGTCGCTCATCTTCAGGGCTTTTTCAAAACTCCGGCCAACTTGCTGGCTTCCACGAGATCCACCAAATCCGTCAGCACCGCCAGGCCCTCCCGCTTCACCACATCCATGCCACTCGGCCATTCCGGGGTGTCGTTCAGGCTTTCCAGCTCATCTTTGGCCCGCCGCATGTGGCTCTGCTCGTCTTTTTCGAGGTTCACTTCCGGCAAGACATCGGAATCAACGTCTTCCAGCGTGAGACGGAAGAAGGCGTAATTCTCCTCATCCTTCTTCGCCATCTCGGCAAAGCGCTCGCGGCGTTCCGCATTGCGCGACTTCCGCCGCTCTTCGTTTTCCGTGATTTCTTTTTGGCGCACCTCGCGGTTCAGCGAGACTTGGTTTTCCTGCAAGCGCTCTTTAAGACGGGCGATGTCCTCTTTGATGTAGGCGAAGTCCTTGGAAGCTCCGACTCGTTGAGCGCTTTTTTCCTCCAAGGCGGGAAGGAAGAGATTACGACGGTTGAAGGGCTCGAAATCGCCCGCGCGGCGGATGACATCGTGCTTCAGCGGATGATCCAGGTGTTCTTCGCCAAACTCCAAACCATCGGTCAAGGCGGGCAAAACGATATCCGGCGTCACCCCGTCAAGCTGCGTCGAACTCCCCGACACGCGATAAAACTTCTGAATGGTCGCCTTCAGGTAACCCGCCCGGTCGGCGTTGGCCAGAAGCGGCATGAAACGCGCGATGTCCATGGGCTGCTGCACCGTTCCTTTACCGAAGGTCGAGGACTCCCCGATGATGACGGCGCGGTTGTAGTCCTGCAAGGCCCCGGCGAGAATTTCACTGGCCGAAGCGCTCGACTTATCCGTCAGAACGACCATCGGGCCATCATAAAGTGGCTCCCGGTATGGCGATTCCTTCGATTCGATGTGGCCGGACGAGGACTTGACCTGCACGACGGGACCACGGCCGATGAAGAAGCCCGTGATCCGGCGCACTTCTTCAAGCGAGCCTCCGCCATTGCCTCGGAGATCGATGGCGAGTCCGTTAATGCCTTCTTTTTTCATGCGCGTGAGCAAAATGGCGATGTCCCGCGAGCAACTGGTCTGCCCGTTCTGGAAATCGGCATAGAAGGACGGGAGGTGGATCCAGCCCAGCTTCCATTCCTTTTCACCGCCACGCAGCTTGATGATTTCTCCCGTCGCCAACTCATCCTTCATCTCCACTTCATCGCGTGTGATGACGATTTCCTTGGTTTCGCCCGGGGCGCCATCGGCTGGCTCGACTTTCAAGCGAACTTCCGTTTCTTCTTCACCGCGAATGAGTTCCACGACTTTGTCGAGCTCCATGAACATGATATCGACCATGTTTCCGTCGTTGAGTGGGTCCACGCCAATGATGCGGTCTTTCAGCTGCAGCTCTCCCTGCTTTTCCGCCGGTCCCCCGACGACGATCCCCTTGATCTCCGTCGCGCCATCATCTTCCGCCTGGAGCAGAGCTCCGATGCCCACCAGCTTGTTCTGCATCGCGGAATAAAAGCGGTCCATCTCCCGCGCACTCATGTATTCGGTGTGGGGATCGTAGGCCCGCGCGACCGCGCTCAGGAAGAAGTTCGCGATGTCCTCGCCGTCGGAATCCTCGATGGTTCGCAGAAAACGCTCATAACGCTTGGAAAGCTTCTCTTCCGGACTCAGCTCGTTCGCGAGCGGATTTTCCACGCCTTTTTCTTTCGCCCGCTTTTCAATCCCCTCCCGGCGCAAAAGCTCGGAGAGCATCGCCTCCTCGATCTGATCCCGCCAGAGTTGCCGCGCTGCCGCCTCATCCGCCGGCCAGGCCGCCTCTTTGCGATCCTGCTTGATAAAGCGCTCCGAGTCGTAGGTGAATTCCTCTTCTTTCAGCAAATCGTTCACCAAAGCGACCCGCTCCTCGACCCGTGTCCGGAAACGCTCGAAAATCTCCGCCGCCGGCTCCATCGCCTTCTCCGTGATCAAAAGTTCGTGCAGACGCTTAGCGTATTTTTCGCGAAACTCATCAACATCGCTCTGCAAAAAATAATGCCGCGAGGGATCGAGGTCCGTGATGTAGTCGGTGAAAAACCGCTCGCTGAGTTTCTCGTCGTAGGGCAGCCGCGCGTAGTGGCCGTTCTGCAACATCCGCGCCATCTCCTTCGCCACCACATTGAAATCCGCAGCCTGAATGCTACAGCTGTGCAAAAACCAAATCGATAAGATCGGCGCCAAAAGTCGTTGAATCCGGTAAAACATAAAATCTAAAATTTCCGCTGAGCGAGGCAGCTGAGAACATCCAATAAAATCAAGGATCTGTCCATGCTATTTCCTAGATGCGAGCGAGCTAGGAAGGCTTTTTTTTCTGCCTTTTTTTCATTTCTCTCTCCAACCAACGTTCGAACTGCGGGCGTTCTTGCAAGGCTTCCTCGCGACGAGCCGCTTCCTGATTTAGAAAACCCCGCTGAAATCCTTGCTCCAAAACCTGCATTCTACTTTCCAATGACGGCAGGACACCCAAGACCAAATCAACTTGCACTTTCTTCCCTCCCCTCATGATGACGAGCTTCACCTGGTCACCCGGCTGATAACTTTTAATTTCGTTGGAGAAAAACTCGCTGTTACTCACCCCTTCAAAAGCCTTTCCGCGATTTAACGGCACTCCGTTAGCACTCACGATGAGATCTCCCGCCCGCATCTCAGCCGCTGCCGCCGGTGTCTCCTCCTGCACCCCCGTGATCAGAACTCCCTCATCGGAATGCCGCATGGTGATCCCCACAAAACCCTTCGGCCTCGCTTGATGAACCCGAGCCATCGTGCCGTGCAGTCGCTGGCGCAGTTCAGGATCTTCCGCATCCATGTAGGCCGCCAGCACCGAATCCAGGCGTTTACCCGGATCTTCGAGAGCCCAGTCGAGAAGAGTCCGCTGGGCATCTTCCCGCGCGACAAAATCCTCCGCCGCCAAAGCCCCGTGGTCTGGCATCTGCGCGAAAAGGGGACACAGGATCACGCAGGCCATGAGGACCCATGTGCAGCGATGATTTGCCTGTGCCATTAAGCACCCATACTCCACTCATTCATCCGCTGCAAGCGGCGATCATAGAAACAAAAAAAAGGCCGCACCCGAAGCGCGGCCCTTGAGAAAGGAATTTGTTGGAACGTGCCCTTACTGACCCATCCAGTTCTTCTCGGGAACTTCGATGGCATCGCCCGGGTAAAGTTTCACCCGTTTATGAGCGTCCGTCTTCAGGTTATAGGTGTAGACCTTGGCGTTGCGATACAGCTTGACGCGGTTGACCGCGCCGAAGGGCGTCGCGCCACCTGCTTGCGAGACGGCATCGTAGATCGTCATGTTTTCAAGGAAGGGCTTCGTGCCTGCCCCGCGAACCTGACCACCCACAGTGATCGTTTTCTGGATTTCCTCACCAGCCCGTTGCTGGATCACCTGGAAGGTCGGATTGGTGTAAATTCCCTTGGCCTTGTAGGCGGAAGCAATGGAAGCCGCAAGCTGTCCGGGCGTCCGGCCGCTGGCCCGCAGAGTTCCGATTTCCCACATCGTGATCGTCCCGGAAGCGGAGACCGCATAGGTGCTATTCAGACGCATCTGCTCGCTCTGCGGCACACCCTGAATGCTGATCTGAAGCAGCTCCTTCGACTTGATCGTCGCCCCCGATGGAAGCGCCATCACCATCATTAACAAGTAAACAAATAACTTTTTCATCGTTTCAATAGTATAGACAGATTCGGTTTCGATTCGTTCAATACAAATCCTCATCATTTCCTTTGGCCGGAGCCGCTTTCGCCGGAGAAGCCGTATTCTGAGCCATATTCTGACCAGTCGCTTCGTCAGCAGCACCCGGGGCATAGTAGGTATAATAGCTGGTATAGTATTGATACTGGCTATCACTCCGGACATCGACGTTGTTCAGAACCACCCCGATGACGTGTCCACCGACATTCTCGACGGCTTGTTTCACACGCATGAGCATGTTGCGTGGCAACTTCCGGTGCTGCACGACCACCATGGTGAGGTCCATCTCACTGGCCAGGACCGAAGCATCACTCACCCCGAGAATCGGCGGAGAGTCGACCAAGACCAGGTCGAAGCGCTGTTTCACATCCTGGAGGAGCTCGGACATGCGACGCGAGTTCAGGATCCCCGCGGCATCAGCCGGGAGAATCCCCGAAGGCATGAAGTAGAGGTTATCGACCGGGGTCTGCAAAATGACATCTTCCAGAGCGAGCTCGGTCGTGAGGTAGTTGGTCAAACCGACCGAGTTGTTGATGTCGAAGAAGGTGTGGAGACGCGGACGACGCAAGTCGGCGTCAATCATCAGGGTCGTGTAACCACCCTGGGCACAGACATAGGCCAGGTTCACCAAGGTCGTCGATTTACCCTCACCCGCACCGCCGGAAACGACCGTGATCGAATTGTCTTCGGGATTTTTCCGGTTGAACTCAATGTTCGTGCGCAGGATGCGGTAAGCCTCGGCATCGGGGCTCATGCCACTTTGCTTGTGCAGGACGCCGACGTCTTTCGGGATGACCGCGAGGACTGGCACTTGGAGGTAGCGCTCGACATCTTCCAAGCTCTTCACGGAGGTATCGAGGTGCTCCAGCAAGAAGGCGATACCCACGCCGAAGATCAAGCCGATACCGGCACCGAGAATCAAGTTCAGGGTCACGTTCGGGAAAACGGGAGATTCCGCTCTCTTGGGATCTTCGTGAATGGTGATGGGGTTCCGTGGCATTTTCAATCGCACGCGAGCCAACTGCTGCTGCACTTTCATCGCGCTGAGCAAGTCGCGAGCCTGCTCATACTCTTCTTTGGCCTGGACATACTGAGTCTGCGTCAGAGCCCGCTCGATCGTGTCACCTTCGTTTTCATCGACCATCTGGTGCATCCGCTCGACCTGGCGATCAACGAGATTCAGCTTCGTATTGAGAACTTCTTTCAGGTTCACAACCTCTTTGCGGGCGTCAATCATCAGGTTCTCCGCATTTTTCTTCAACATGAGAACCTCCGGATGGTTCGGGCCGAGCCCTTGAGCCTGCATGTTGTCGATTTGGCGGATATTCTCTTTGTATTGAGTGTAGAGAGCCGCAACTTGGTTCTCCGGCAGATCGAGACCCGCCGCCGTGCGAATGAGATCGTCGGATTCCGTGTCCAGCAAGCGCTTGATCTGAATTTCGAGCTGGTTTTTGGAGGTTTTCAGGTCTTCCAACTGCAATTTGGAACGCTTCAGGATATCAGTCTCATCCTGACCATAACCGCCCCCGCGGACTTCTTCAAAATAGGGGATACCATACTGCTGAATGAGCACGGTCAGCGCCTTCCGTTTTTCCTGAACCCGGTCTCCCTGCAAGGTCAGCTCCTCGTCGAGGGCATTGAGCGCTTCCTGAGAGCGACCTTGCTCCATGCGATTCCGACGCTCACTATAAGCTTTAGCGATGGCCGCGGCGACATCACAAGCAATGTCTTTCTTCGGGTGACGCACCGTGATTTCGATGAAATCGGTGCCACGACGAGGATTGGCTTCGATGATTCCTTTCAAGGTCATGACCACGAGATCCATGTCCATCCCCCAGCGCTCGGGAAGATTGATGCTCTCGGCAGCTTCACGCAGTGTATGATCCGTCGTAATCACCTGGAACTCATTCTCCATGAAAGCACGAGTCATGATGGAGCCATTGGAAACATTCGCTCCCCCGGCATCACCAAAAGGATCCAAGGTAAACATTGTCGGATGGACCTGCACGACCGCCGTGCTTTGGAATTTCTCCGGGATCACCGAGGTGATGACCGCCGCAGTGAGAAACACCAGCAGGAAGGTCAATAAAATCACCCCATAGCGGTTTTTAATGACCTGCCAATAATCAATCGTCGCCTCGTTACCCGAGTTTCCTTCTCCGTTGTTTTGCATGATTCTGTCGTAAGTTTCTGTGGTAGAGCCCTTTCAAAAGCAAGCTAGCGATTCAATCGAGCGTGTGCAAGGGACTTCATCAAGTCTTGAGCCAAAAATAACCCCCGCAATGTAGAAGACACTGCGGGGGTTATTATGTTCGGATTTTTTTCAGGTAAAATTAGAACACCATTTGCACGCCCAAATTGAAGCGGTTGCGGTCATACTCGCGGAAGTTCACATCCGAGGAGTAGGTGTCGAAGTTGTAAGAACCGTTCAAGTAGAGGTTCTCACGCACTTCAAAGGTGAATCCGGCGTAGACATTGAAGAGATCTTCATCAACGTCAGGAGCACCGAAGCGACCTTCTTCGTAACCATAAGCCAGGTAGTGTGCACCACCGTGCAAGGTCAGACGTGGAGATACCGCGTAGTTAGCCTTGGCACCGATGCGCAGGGTGTTGGAATCATCATAAATGGCAGCACCAATACGACGGTTGTAGTCTTCCGTGCCGTAGCGAACGAAGGCATTGAGGCTCAAGCTCTCGTTGACCTGGGTGTTCAAGGCACCTTCGATGTAAAGGTTGGAGTTGGAAGCACCACCATCGACGTCACGCTCTTGCAAACCAGCGCGGAACACCCCGACAGTCTGCGGGCTGAAACGCTGCTCAACACCGAGCAAGAAGAAGTGGTTTTCACTGTCGGCCAAGCTCTTACCGTTGGTGGAATCGTAACGGTAATCGAAGGTCACGATGGTTTGTGGCGTGAACTGATAACGGAACTGGTGGTAAGCGCCCCAGCTGTTACGATCTTGGCCAGGTGCGTCATCATACTCGACTCCGGTGAATTTGATTCCGGTGTAGGTAGCCAGGCGCTCGGTCCAGCGATAACCAACGGCGTTATCGGAACTCCAGAAGAGGTATTCACCGGTCTGTTGAGCACCAGCATAACCCCAGCTGTAATCAGGCTCACGCTCGTAAGCTACGTAGTTACGGGAGCTGAAGCGGAGGCGCTCGTTCACGCGGTGTGCCCAGTTGAGACCGAGGCGCGCTTGCACGGAACCGTCGTCCTGCATCCCAACCACATCATCAAGATAGTGGATGTAACCCAGGCGAGCATTGATGTCCAAGGTGCTTTGTGGCGAGTGATTCAGCATGGAGGCACCGACGTAGCCGGCGACATACATGGAGGAATCTTCGATTCCGGAGAGAGGCACGACGTTGTCGTCATAGCCAACACTACCGCTGACGCTCCACTGAAGAGGAAGAGACTCTTGAGCTTCGTCGTCTTGAGCGATGTCAAACAAGCCCTGCGCACCTGCGCAGCCGATACCCGCGAGCAACGCGGCGCTTAAGCTAAAATATTTTTTCATACGATTATGGTGTTACTTGGTAAGTGATCGAACTCTCAGATTAGTTATTACCGCCAACTTGAGTTACAACTGGTGGAATATTGCCGCCGATAAAGACAGGTGGCAAGGTCGGAATGAGAGGCATGCCGCCGGGACCACCGGGGGTCGGGCCAACCGGGTTGGTGGGGCTGCCGCCATCCGGGAAGTCCAGTGGATTACTTTGGTAAGGAGGCTCAATGACAGCTTTTTCCATGCCACCTTTGGCGAGACCACCCTTGGCCATGCCGCCTTTATCAGAGTATCCGGACTCACCTTGAGCCGCGTCATACTTGGCCATGACCTTCTGGACGTTGGAAACAGCATCCGGAGCGATGGCGACTGCGCACTGGGCGATCACGTCTTTGAATTCGGGAGCCTCAAGGATTGCCGTATCGACGATGTCCGCAACGAGAGCCTTGCTCGCGTCGGAACTCACGATGGCCGCCTTTACAATCTCACAGGCGCAGCTCTGGTTGGCCGCAATCTCCTTGGAGACAATTTCGAGGACATTCGAAGGCGAGGCCTCCACTGCTTTTTTGACCGCGGCGCTGACTTTAATGCAGTCGGCTTCCTCGGCAAGCGCAGCGGGAACCGCCGCGAAGACCGCTGCCATGAGCGCGTATTTAAGTGTGTTTTTCATGATTGTATTAGGATGTTACCTGTTTTCCGAAGGAAAAAGCGGGTAGAGGGAATCGAACCCTCAT
>JBNNED010000168.1:0-7580 GCA_050285825.1 Verrucomicrobiales bacterium
AGCGCGCGCATTTCATTCTCGCCAATCAAAGCGACATTACGCACGCCAGGAAGGGTGCGCGCACGCTGGATGATCTCTTGAGAAGACAGCTCGTGATCGACTCCGAAAATCGCGCGGAGTTCCAATTGCTTCATCCCGCCAGAGTAGCTCTGCGGCGCGGCAGCAGCGGCAGGTGGAGCTGCGTAGGCTGTGGGCGACTCGGGAGCGGAAGGGCGCTCGCTTTGATATTCGCCATAAAGAGAGGGCTGGGGCTGGGCCGGGGTAAATGCTTGCTCTTGCGGGCTTTGACCATAGCCCGAATACGGCTGGGCTTCAAAGGACGGCATGGGGGCGGGCTCGCTCGGCTCCAAACGACGGGCGGGCTCTTCCGCCGCGGGGCGTGCGGGCTCCTCAGGGCTTTCGCGGTAAATCTCGAAGGGATTGGAGCCCCCCGCACTGTTGCTCACTTCTTTGACTTCGGCGAGTTCGACCTTGCGCTCGGGCAGGCGGGCGGGCTTGCCCACTTCCGATTCACTGAGGCCAAAGGGCGAAGATTCTTTCACTCCGGCGAAGGGAGAAGCCGCTTCGGTGGCCTTTTCCAAAGCTTGAAAAGGATTGTGCGCTGCGTGACCGTTCGTCCCATTGGGTTTTTGGGCGGCGGCGAAGGGATTGTAGTGTTCCTGGGACATCATGTCAGGGGATTGGATTAATCGTGACTGTCATCCAAAAGCCATGTGCTGTCAAGCAGAAGCGAAGCGGCAGGCTCTGAATAGGTTCATAGTGAGTGACTTGCCTTCTACGAGGAAAGTCACAAAAAATCAACGGGGGTCCGAGAGACGCCGTAATTTCCGCCGTACCGAGACTTTCGCCGCTGGAGTGAGCCGGTCGACAAAGAGGATGCCGTTGAGATGATCCACCTCATGCTGGATGGCCCGCGCAAGGAGCCCATCGCACTCCAGCTCAATGACTTGCCCATCCAGCATCTCCAGACGCGCTTTCACCTCGGCCGGGCGTTTCACGGCGGCGCGGATTTCCTGAATGCTCAAGCAGCCCTCCTCCCCGCTTTCTTTCTCCGGACCAAATTCGAGTTCGGGATTGATGAAGACCAGAGGCATGATTTCCGCCAGTTTCTTCTCCTCGCCGTCCACCCGCAGGTAACTCACGCAGGTCGGGTCATGGGAGACGTCGACGACGGCCAGTTGCAGGTCGATGGCGACTTGCGGGGCCGCCAGACCGACTCCGTGCGCGGCCTCCATCGTCTCCAACATATTCTGCGCCAGCTCCCGCACCTCCTCCGTCACTTCCTCCACTTTCCGGCATTTTTTGCGCAAAATGGGGTCTCCATACTGGGTGATTTCTAATACCATGATCTTCAGTTGCTCACTTCTTCCTGACTTCCCTCTTCATCCTTGCGAACGCGGTGGAAGACCTCGCCTTTGGCGTAGCCCGCGTTCTGAACCGCGCCCTGCACTGCCAGCAAAGTCTCCACGGTGCAAGCCCGATCCATTCGAATCTCCAACTTCGCCTCTGCCGCTTCCTGCCGGTTTGCCGTCAGATACTCTTTCAACAGACCCGCCGGCACTTCGAGCCCGTCCAGATCAAAAGCCCCCTCGCCATTAACCGAGAGCACACTCACGGCATGGGTCGCCGAGCGCGTTTTTAAAGTATTCGCCTCCGGCAAACTGACTTCCAGCAGAGAGCGGCGCTGTTTCGGAGCCATACTCACGATGAAGAAAAAGAGCAGGGTCACGAGAATGTCGATCAAGGGAATGATCGGCACGTTGACCGCTTTCTTCTTGGGGCGATAAAATTCCATCTCTTTGTCCGTTCGCTCACTCAGGATCACTTGCCCAGCGGGCGCTCCGTGGGGAAAACCATGGCCACCCGACCGAGGATGACCTCCATCCGCGCGGTTAAGGTCTCCACTTTCCGCGAAAAATAGCTGTGCGCGATGACCGAGGGCACACAGACCGCGATCCCCACAATCGTCGTGCTCAGCGCCATGGCGATCCCCCGCCCGATAGATTGTCCGCTCCCGCCGAGGTCCCCGAAAACGGTCACAAGTCCGCTCGCCGTGCCGAGGAGACCCAGCAGGGGCGCGATCGTGATCACGACATCGAGAGCGCTCAGACCGGCGTTCATTTTCATCACTTCTTCGCGCGCCGAGGCTTGCACCGCTTCTTTCACCTCTCCCTGGCTCTTGCCCGCGTGGGAAATGGCCACCGCGCTGAGTCGGGCCAAGGCGCTGTCGCCTCGCTCGATCACGCTTTGCACCGGCCCGAAATTGCCCGCCGAAAGGAGCTCGTCGATACGTTCGAGCTTATCCGACAAGTCCTCCGGCACCGTGTTTTTCCGCGTCAAAGTCAGGAACTTGAAGACGATCACGCTCAGGGCGATCAGTGAGCAAATCGCCAGCAAGAGCATGAAAAATCCTCCCTGTCGGAAAAAGGCCCAAGTCTCGGTCAAGGCTTCATTTAAATTCATCATCACTTAGTAGTTAAAGGTAATCGAAAGTTCCAGTTCTTGTCCATTCAGCTCATCGCGCACCTCCTTGGGCATGGGGGGAATTTTCGCCCCCTCCAGCGCCCGCAGGATCAAACCCCACTGCATTTGGGAGGCCCCACGCATTTCAATGCGACGCTGACCGCTGATTTTTCCGTTCTCATCGACGAGGAAACGCGTGCTCACGGAGCCCGGCACGAGGTGGGAGCGGAACTGGAAATTCCCCTCCTGCCAGCCCCGCTCGATCTCCCGAAACATCGCTTTTTGATAACGCCCCAGAGCCGTGTTTTTAACATTCAAAGACGCCCGCCCCGTCGCGTCGAGCGAGCCCATGACGAGTGTTTTCCGGGCTTCACTCCGGAATTCCCCGCCGCCTCCGGCCTGACGCGCCATTTCCTGCTCTCGCTTCTCCCGCTCCTCAGCCTCTTCTTGCTTTTTCCGTTCCTCGACTTCTTTTGCCTCCTTTTTTTCCTTTTTCTCTTGGGCGGCCTCCGCCATCGCCAACTCCCCTTCGCCTTCCTCTTTCCGCGCCTCCGGCAAGGCCTCTTCCGCCATTTCCGGCTCTAAAAACTCCTCCGCCTCACTCGCCATCGCCTCCGCCGCCTCCTCACTGCCCTCGGCTTCCCCTGCCACTTCCGCTACGGCTTTCCGCGCCTCGACTTTTTCCTGGGCCATCTGCGCCTCCTGCTCAGCCACCGCTTCCGCACTCAGCTCGCCCTCCCCTTCACCTGTCGCAGGCCCCGCCATGCGACCACCGCCACCTTCGTTCGTCCCTTCCTGGAATTTCTCATCAAAACTCTGCGGTGCGGCCCGCTCGACCTCCCCGGCCAGAGCGGCGAGATCTTCCGCTCCCGGCTCTGGTACCATGTCACTCTGCGCCAAGGTGTCACGATCACCGATCAAGTCCGTCTCTTCCGGTCGCCCCGCCTCCTGATCCGGCGCCGTGCGCACAAATTGCGGCTCGCTCATGACCGGCGCTTGCGTTTTTTCCTCCACCTCAACCACTTCCTCCTCAGCCGGAGTCAGCTCATCGGCGGGAAGCTCCTCGAAGACCGGGGCGTCCTCCAGCGAGAAAGCCAGCTCCGTCATCTCTTCAAAAGCCACCTCCTGCTTCTCCTGCGGAATTAAAATCGCCCCCAGCACCTGCCAAAACAAGAGCAGGACGAACAAACCGAACAAAGCCAGATGCAGCCACAGCGCGATCAAGACCGCTGTCACCGCTTCTTTCGTCTGGCTGCCTGCTCCGCTCCGCGTCACCCGCACATTCTCACCCTCCTTTTCCGAAAAAACAACCGGGAATCCTCGCTATGTCACGAAAGGTAGTAAGCCCACTTGACCCGAGCTCGTATTCTGGCCTAACATCCCTCTCCCCGACACTGGGAAACCGTCACATCACCCGACTCTCATGAGCAGATTTCTCCACACCAGCCTCGCCGCTTTCATCCTCAGCCTCAGCGCCCCCGCGAACCCCGCCGATCTCGATTTCCAGGAATTCGCCGGTCCCGACATCACCCCCTCGCCCGCTTGCCTCTGCGCGGCTCCGACCGGTGAAGTTTACGTCGGCGTCGATCTCCTCGGTTCCCTCGGCAAGGGCCCCGGCAAAGGTCGCATCATCCGCCTTGTCGACAGCGATCACGATGGCAAAGCAGACCAGCACAGCGTCTTCGCGGAAATCGACAACCCGCGCGGCCTCATCTCCGTGGGCGACCAACTTTTCGTTCTCCACACCGTCATCCCCGCCGAGGTCGGCAAGATGACCGGCATGCACCTCTCCGTCCTCGAAGACAAAGACGGCGATGGCAAAGCCGACGGTCCTCCGAAAATCCTCGTCCGCGACATTTCCACCCTGAAAAGCAACCAGGAACGCGGAGCCGACCACACCACCAACGGCATCAGTCTGGGCATCGACGGCTGGATTTACATCGCCGTGGGCGACTTCGGTTTCGTCAACGCCCAGGGCACCGATGGCACGACCATGACGATGCTCGGGGGCGGCATCGTCCGCGTCCGCCCCGATGGTAGCGAGATGGAAGTTTACACCCACGGGCTGCGCAACATCTACGACGTCGCCATCGATCCCCTCATGAACATCTACACCCGTGGCAACACCAACGACGGCGGCGGGTGGAATATTCGCTTCATCCACCAAATCCAAGCCGGCCAATACGGCTATCCCGTTCTCTTCAAACACTTTACCCACGAGATCATCCCTGCCCTCGTCGACCTCGGCGGCGGCTCCGGCACGGGTGCGATCTTCATGGACGAGCCGACCTGGCCGGAAAAATACAACCAGGTGCCCATGATGGCCGATTGGGGGCGCAACCAGGTTTACATCCACCGTGTCACGCCCGACGGCCCCAGCTTCACTCAGGAAGAAGAAAGCTTCATCGGCCTCTCGCAACCCTCCGACCTCGACGTTGACGGCTCCGGTCAGCTCTACATCGCCGCCTGGGCCGGAGCGGGTTACA
Source organism: Verrucomicrobiales bacterium (assembly GCA_050285825.1). Taxonomy (GTDB): domain Bacteria; phylum Verrucomicrobiota; class Verrucomicrobiia; order Verrucomicrobiales; family Akkermansiaceae; genus SW10. The sequence continues at coordinate 4,950 of JBNNED010000168.1, forward strand.
AAGGCAACCCGGAACGCGGATTCGTCCAGCGCGTCGTGCCGAAAAATTGGACTTACCAGCCCTTCCCCGATCTCACTTCGCTGAAAGCCGACGCCCTCGTCAAAGGTCTGGCCACCGCAAGCGCGAAAACCCGTCTCGCCACCCAGCAGGAAATCCTCCGCCGCACCGACCAATCCCTCGCGCCCGCCATCCTCGCCATCGCAGCAGACGCCGCGAACAGCGCCGCCGTCCGCACCGCCGCTCTCTTCACCTACAAGCAACTTCTCGGTGCCGCCGCCAACCCCGCGCTCATCAAGCTCAGCGAGGATCCCGCCATCCAGGAACTCACCCTCCGGGCCTTGGCCGACCGCAAATCGCAGGTCGCCGACCTTCCCCTCGCCCCCTTCCAGAAGGGCCTGAAAAGCGAAAATCCCCGCGTCCGCGCCGCCGCCGCGATTGCCCTCGGACGTCTCGGCCGCAAAGAAGCCGCGCAGGATCTTCTTAGCGTCGCCGTTCCGCCTCCCCACGTCGAAAAAGTCATTCCCACTCCGCAGCCCCCTCTCTTCGTCAGTCAAAAAATCGGAGCGAAAGAAAGCCAGGATTTCGACATCGATCTCAAAGGCGCGAAAAACCTCTACCTTGTTGTCGATGAAGGCGGCGATGGCTCCGGCGGCGATCACGGCTCGTGGTTCGACCCCGTTCTCGTCGATGCCAGCGGCAAAGAAATTCCCCTCACCAGCCTGAAATGGCAGTCCGCGACCCAGGGTTGGGGAAAAACCCTCGTCAACGGCTCACCCACCGGAGCGCCCTTGAAGCGCGCCGATGGCAAAGCCCTCAGCCAAGGCATCGGCACCCACGCCAATTCCGTCATCCACTATGAGCTGCCAGCCGACATCGTCCGCTTCAAAGGCAGCGTCGGGCTCGCCAGCACACAGAACACCAAGGGCAAAACCCTCTTCAAAGTCTTCACCGCCCCTCCCATTGTCGAAGGCAGTAACGAAGGGCCGCACGCCACGCCAAACTCCGACGTCATCATCCCGCACCTAGCGATTAAAGCCCTGACCGAGTTGGAAAATGTCGAGGCTCTCCTCGCCGCCATCGACAGTCAGAGCCGCGACGGAGCCCTACGCGCCCTCCAGCATCTCCACCAGCCCGCCGTCGTCGACGGACTCATCGCCAAATTCCAGAGCGCTGGTGACAGCGAGTTGAAAAACAAAATCCTCCTCGCCCTCGCCCGCCTCTACACCCGCGAAGCCCCCTACGATGGTTCCTGGTGGTGGAGCACGCGCCCCGACACCCGTGGCCCTTACTATAACCCGATCATGTGGGAAAAATCCGGAGCCATCGAAGCCCTCTTCCGTCAGGAATGGGACGCCGCCGCCCAGGAACAGCGCGATTACCTCGCCCACCTCGCCACCAAGCACCGCATGAACCTCGCGGGCATCGGACTTGTCGAAAAAGACGAAAAAGACCAGGAACCAAAGGTCGGTGAGATGTCGATCGAAGACGTCATGCTCGCCCTCGACAAACTCAAGGGCGACCCCGCCGCCGGGGGCAAGCTCATGAAAACGCAGGCTTGTGCGGCTTGCCACAGCATTGCCGAAGCCGACCCGAAACGCGGCCCCGACCTCAACCACATCGGTTCCGTCCTCAACCGTGAAGCGATCGCCGAAGCCATCCTCAAACCCGATGCCACCATCGCGGAAAACTGGGTGGACCTCACGACCAAGGACGGCACGATCCACCAGGGGACTCTCGTCAAAAAAGACGACAAGGAAGTCATCATCCGCAACATCGCGGGCATCCCCACGACCCTGAAAGCCGAGGACGTCGCGAGCCTCAAAAAATCGGCCTCCACCCTCATGGGTCCACACCTCCTCGACGCCCTCACGATGAAGCAATTCGCCGACGTCATCGCCTACCTCCACTCTCTGAAATAAGCGCATCCCGGGGAGTGCACGAATCTCAGGGAGCGCCGGCATCCTGCCGGTTCCCTTTGAAGCAAAGTGGCACGGACGTCCCGTCCGTGAGTTCACACCAAATGCTCCCAAGCCACTAACAGGCCTCCCTCACCAAAAAACCTCACCAAATCAGCCCAGGGACGAGACGTCCCTGCCACATTCCTTTACCAACTCCCCTCCCTCCTCCTTGCCAAATCTCCAGCGGCCATTAGCATGTTTTTATGAGATACGACATCCCCTTCGCCCTCACCATCGCCGGGTCTGATTGCTCCGCCGGAGCGGGCATCCAGGCCGACCTCAAATCCATGACCGCGCTGGGCATCCACGCCCTCACAGCCCTCACCTGCGTCGTCTCCGAAACGCCGGAAATCGTCACCGACATCCACCCCGTCCCCCCGGTTTCCCTCCAAAAACAAGTCTCTCTCCTCCTCAAGAGCTATCCCGTGGCGGCCATCAAAACCGGCATGCTCTTCTCCAAAGCCCACATCGTCGCCGTCACCGAACTCCTCGCCCAACACGAAGCGCCGCTCGTCATCGACCCCGTCATGGTTGCCTCCACCGGCGATCCGCTCCTCGAAGAAAACGCCGTGGAAGCCCTCATCGAGCGCCTTCTCCCCCTCGCCGCCGTCATCACCCCGAACCTCCCCGAAGCCGGCGTCCTCCTCGGTCGCCCCGTCCTCACCCTCGACGA
>JBNNED010000169.1:0-2698 GCA_050285825.1 Verrucomicrobiales bacterium
GTTCCCCGACTTCCCGGCGGAGAGATCGAGGCGGAGGCGGACGACGTTTTTCTCCGCCCACTTGCGGAATTCCGGTTTGGAGAAGAGCTCGCTGCTGAGGGCTTTGCAGAGCGGGCTGGGCGTCGCTCCGTTGTCAGTGAACCACATGAGGAGCGGCTTGCCCGTGCGCTGCGCCCGCCGACGCGCCTCGGTGTAGCTGTCATCCCACTCGCTGGCCTTGCGCTGCGGTTTGAGGAAGGGTTTTTCAAAATTGATGTCGGCATTCGGGTTGCGCTCGTCCGACCACACGATTTCGTCATCGCCCGGCAGGACGAATTCCCCGATTTTCACCCCGCCCTCGTTGATCGCTTTGAGCTCCCCCACCGGCGTGCCCTGCTCCTCGCTGGTGTAGTTCGGCCGCAGGCTTTCCGGGATTTCATCGTAAGGATTCCCCGGCACTTGGGCCACTTTTTTCCCTCCGCAGGCGGCCAGCAGGCCCAGCGTGGCGATCGTTGGAAGCATGGAAAATTTCATCATCGGCACCGGAAAAATAACGCATTCACTCTGAAGAACAACCATGAAGAAGCGCATCGACGCTCTCCCGCCAGGTCCCCTCGCCCAGCGCGCTCATCGGCACCGGGCTGAGCCAGCTTTCCTTGCGGAACCAATTGCGCTGCCGCTTGGCATACTGGCGGGTCGCGCGGAAAATCAACTCCCGACAGCTCGCTTCATCAATCTCCCCCGCCAGCAAGTCACGGATTTCCCGCACCCCGATGGCCTTGGCCGCCGTCGCCGCATCGTCAGGGAGCGCCGCGACTTCCGCCACCACGCCTTGCGCGAACATGCGCTCGATCCGCTCCTGAATGCGCTCGTCAAGCTTTTCGATCTCACTGCGCACCAAAACGCCACGCAGAGGATGAGGCAGCTCGGGGTTTTCCCAATTTTGGCGCAATTCGGAGGCTTTGCGACCGCTCAGCAGGCAAATTTCCAAGGCGCGGGTGATGTGACGCCGGTTCAGCGGGTTTTGGCGCGCGGCTTCTTCGGGATCGAGTGCGCTGAGTTCCGCGACAAGCTCGCTCAAGTCTCGTTGATCGAGCTCGGCCCGCAGTTTGTCGTCCCCCGGCGGCGCGGGAGAAGGCCCATGGGTGAGAAATTTCAGGTAAAGCGAGGAGCCACCGACGACGATGGGCAGTCTCCCCCGTCCTTTCACCTCCGCGATGACCCGGCTGGCCTCCCGCGCGTAGGTCACGGCATCCATGGCGAGCCGCGCGTCATGGCAAAGATACAAATGATGCGGGACGCGGCGCAAGTCCGCGGGATCCGGCGCCGCGCTCAGGATGGGCAACTCGCGGTAACTCTGGTAAACATCGGCATTGATGATCTCGCCGCCAAACTCCCGCGCGATTTCCACTGCCAGCGCACTCTTCCCCGTGGCCGTCTCGCCACACACATAAAAAGCTTCCATGCCCCCTGCGTATCACGTCGGCGCAGCCGGTGCGAGCCAACAAAAAAGCCCACCCGCACGTGGCGAATGGGCTGAAATTTTGGACTTTCGATGAGAGTCCGTTAAGGGGCTCAGGCGTTTTCTTCTTCGCCGGAAGTTTCTTCGCTGTTGTCCTGCTCAGCACCCTCGGCCGGGCCCTTCGACTTGGCCTCGTTGACGATGAGCTGTCGGCCCATGAAAGGTTGATCGTGAAGGACTTCCACGGCGCGGCGCGATTCGTCAATGTGGTTCATTTCCACGAATCCGAAGCCTTTCGAGCGGTGGGTCGCGCTGTTGTATACGATGTCCACGCTGCGCACTTTGCCCACGCCGGAGAAGAGTTCCTCCAGATCGGTCTCGTTGGCATCAAAAGAAAGATTGCCGACGTAGAGGCGCTTGCCGTTGATATCCTCCGGATTCGGCGTGCTGCGTGGGCCCCGGGGCTTGCGTCCCCCGCTGCGATTGCCCTTCTGCGAGCTGCGCTCTTGATCGAATTTTTTCTGCGGACGGCGCGCGCGGGGCGGTTCCTGGTAGAGACCGACCATTTTGAGCAATTTCTGCCAGAAAGTCAGCTTCGGTGGCTCGGGGCGGCGGTTTTCCCGTGGTCCTCCCCCGCTCTGGCGACCTTGTTGGCCTTGGCGACCCTGCGACTGGCGGTTGCGATTTTGGTTACCGCCTCGGCGGTTCCGGTTATTGCCACCGCGACCATTTCGGTTGCGGTTGTTTTGGCGAGACGAGCCGGAGCGGCGTGGCCCCGAGCTTCTTGATTGATTTTCAGTAGTGTTTGACATGGTGTCCGGCTGTATTTTTTCAGTATGGTTATCCAGCCGGGAGGCCTCCGACCTTAGTTCGCGCTGCGCGGGGGTGGTTCCGCCCGCATGGCAATGGACAGGCTGGCCAGCGTATCAGCGACGCCGACTCCTGATTGATAGGCGAAAAATCGTCGGATCAAAAGCATCCCGGTCTGCAAAGGAGATCCCCCGGGCTTCCCTTTCCCAGACCAAAATCCGGGAAAAACGACACCGCGCCAGACATCCTCTTTCAAAAAAAGACGTGGATTGCGTGGTGGGTGTGCTTCGGGCATATCTCGGGATAAGAAAATCTCCTGCCCCACAAAAATAAGCGCAAAGGCATAATAAGCAAGGAGAATCAAGTGTTATTACGTCAATGCCCTTGTCAGGCAGCTCAGTCAGTCACCGGAGTCATCAAGAGACTGAACAGCAGGGTCGTGGTGAC
>JBNNED010000170.1:0-3559 GCA_050285825.1 Verrucomicrobiales bacterium
GCTCGCCTCCACCGCGCCCTCAACAAAGAGCGCCTCCCAAACCACAAACAGCTCCCGCAGATCATCGCTGACATCCAGCACCTCGCAGGCACCTGCGACGCCCTCGCGGGCTACATCAACCGCAGCCCGGAGGGAGCCGCCTACTGGGCAGAGCGAGCCGAATTCCTCGGCACCCTCGCCCTCGCCGCCCAGCAACGCCTCGCCCGCCTCAGCAAAGCCAAAGACATCCGCTCCCTCAAACCCATCAACTAAGCCCCATCGGGACCACCTACTACCACCATGAAACCCAAAACCAAAAAGCTCCACATTGTCAAATTCGGCCACGAAGACATCGGCTTCACCTCCCTCGCCGATGCCACCCGATTCGCTTCCTGCTTGGAAAAAGCCCACAAGATCGAGTGGGTCTATATCGGCGACAACCCGGAACTCCAAATTGCTGATGGCGAGATCTCTTACACCTACCTGTCTCAAAAAGAATACGACGTCTCGATCCGCACCAACCAGCACGTCGAAGTGGCGGCTCGGGAACCAAACCTCAAAGGCCTCCCTGCGCCTCGCCCCGGCCTCCCCGCACCACTACTCGGCCTCCCATCCCCTGAATAAACCAAACCCACTGAAACCATGACCCTAAAAACCGAAAAACAACTCCGTGAACTTGCCGACGAATACGCCACCCTGGCCGTCGAGATCAACGAGATCGAAGCCGTCCAAGCCACCGAGGCCAACGACCTCAAAAAGCGCTACAAAGACAAGCTCGACGAACCACGCAAGGCGGCCAGCAGCCTCAAGCGCCGTATGAAAAACTTCGTCATCAAGAACGCCCTCCGCCTCTTCAACGGCAACGGCTCCGGCACCATCAAGACCAACCAAGCCGAGATCCGGCTGCGGAACAACCCGCCGTCCATCAAACCCATCGACCCCAAACTCACCGAGGATGAGCGCATCGCCACCGCCAAAAAAGCGGGCTACCGCTCCGTGATCGTCGAGCGCGAGGTCATCAGCAAAGAGGCCCTTGAACGCCTCAATGACGACGAGCTCGAACGCCTCGGCTACTACCGAGCCAGCTCCCAGACCTTCGACGTCTTCCCCCTCGCCAAGAAGGCATGAACGCAGCCCCAAACGCGTGACCGCCGGGAGATACCGGCACCAAACCAACCCAACATTCACCATGAAATAAAACACCAGGATTCGGCCAGTGACCCGTCACGACTCTATATTTGTTCTGAGGCTAACGCAGCCCGAAACGCGTGACCGCCGGGAGAGACCGGCACCAAACCAACCCAATGTTCCCATGACGCCAACTAAGCCAAAATTCAACACCAAGAAAATCACGCGCAGCACAAAGCCCCCGTTCCTAGCTGTTTTTATAGACCCGAACGATGAAATCAGAGGCTTGGTTTTAGTGGAGCGAATTAGCGAGAGAAAGTTCCTCGAAGGAACCATTCTCGCCGCCGACGTCCCTCAAGTCATGTTCGAACGTTTGCACGCTGATTCATGCAGGCGGGTGGAGGGGCATAACCCTCTCCTTTTATCGTTACTCAACACTGCCAAAAATGATGCCTGACCTCCAAACCCCTCATCCTCCAGCCGAAATGAGAACCTCAACTGACATGCTGCCACCAGTTCTGGACGCCTGCTGTGGCTCTCGAATGTTCTGGTTCAATAAGAAGGACGACCGCGCCTTGTTTTTCGACCAACGCAAGGAGAGGCACACCCTCAAGGACGCTAGCAGCAAGGGGGGCAGCCGTGAACTCGTTATCGCTCCGGACATTATTGGCGACTTCACAGACCTTCCCTTTTCCGATTCGCTCTTCTCGCTCGTCATATTCGACCCTCCTCACCTCCAACGCAACGGATCTACCGGCTGGATGGGTAAGAAATACGGAACCCTCAAAGACGGCTGGCCAGAAATGCTGAGAGAAGGATTCGCCGAATGCTTCCGCGTCTTGAAGCCTGAAGGCGTCCTGATCTTCAAATGGTGCAGCACCGAAATCCCGCTCTCTAAGATTCTGGAGTTAACGCCTGAAAGACCCTTGATTGGCCACAAGAGCGGCAAACAACAACGCACTCACTGGGTCACCTTCCTCAAAAGCTAAAAGCCACGATCCATGAAACGCAGATCCAGAAAATGTGAGGAGTGCCCCTACGGCGACAAGAAGCCGTCCGCAAGAACTCGCGATGAACTCGCCTACGCCGCCTGCACGCCGCCTGAAGACTTCGAGTGCCACATGGAAGGCGGAGGCGGCCACGGAGACGGCGAGACCATGTGCCGGGGTCATTGGGAAATGTATCACGCGGCTAAGAAAAAGGGCATCGCCGCCGATGAAAAGGCCGGTGATCGGCTCGTCGAAGACGGCGTGTTCTTTTAACCCTAAGACGATTCAAGCCATGTTTGAACCCGAACACCCAGAGCGCGACCTGTGGGGAAACGTCATTGAACTGCCCTTGATCAAGCCCCCAAAGCGCCTCCCCACCATCCGAAAGCGCGCCAGCTTATGCGCTGGCCCCTCGGGCGAGACCTGCGGCACCTGCGCCCACCTTGCCAGCCACAAACCCGGCGTCCAACGCTTCTTCAAATGCGGTCTCGTCTGGAACGGCGGCCATTCCGCCGCCTCAGACATCCGCAAAAAAGACCCCAGCTGCGGAAGCTGGAAACCCCAACCCTCCAACACCCAACCCACCAACGAACAATGAGCCGATCACCCGACGAACTCGCCCTCAGAAAAAAGGCGTGGGACCGCGCCGAGAAAATCAACGAACTCAAGATCCAAGTCGCCCGTGAACTCGGAGCCGGTGGCGCGACCCTCGATTACCTCGAAACCCGAGACGCGCCTGGTTACAACCCGCACGACTACGGGGTCGCAGCCTTCCTCAATTCCATCGCCTTCCAGCTCCGTCTGGACGAACTCAAAACCCAACACGGAATCTCATGAAAAAATACCTCGCCACTGCCCCGCCGAAAGGCGGCCACGCCTCGGATGCCGGGGCCAAGTCAATCACCTTTCAAGCCGTCGATGAGGACGCCGCACGCGCCCTTTGTGACTTGCATGGCTACCGTTTTGATGGCCCGTCCGTGCCGAAAAAAGAACGCACCTGGGCGGACGGCCAGACCCCGAACCGTCACCTCTCCAAAAAGCAAATCATCGCCCTGAACGTGCTTGCGCGTGAGGCCTTCGACCACCTGGACAAATACGACCTCATCGAAGAGGAGGCCCCAAGTAAATCCGCGCGCTTTTCATTATGGCGTCACAACGTCCAGGAGCGCGTCACAGGCCACACCTCGCTCAAGCAGTGCCGGAACAAAGACTTCCGTCCCCTCAAGCTGGAGTTCCTAAAGCTCGCCGGTCGCCCCTTTGATTCGCCGGAGGCCGTGAGCACCGGGCAGCAAAGTGCCGCGCCCCAGGACACGGCAGAGAGCCGGGAGACGTGGTTCCGCCTCATCAAAGATGAGCTTGAAAATTACCGCTTAAACTACGCCCATAAGTTCGGCGATCTCACCCCCGCCTACCTCCTCACCATCGCCCGCGCCCAGAACAAATACCAGACACTGCCGGACTTC
>JBNNED010000171.1:0-2684 GCA_050285825.1 Verrucomicrobiales bacterium
TGGCGCGCCCGCTTCTGGGGCCACGAACCCGCCTTCGACCTCGCCCTCCTCGCCCAAGGCTACCACCTCGCCTACTGCGACGTCGCCGACCTCTTCGGCAGCCCCTCCGCCCTCGCCCGCTGGGACCGCTTTTACAAACTCAGCCAGCGCCTCGGCCTCCACCCCAAACCCGTCCTCGAAGGCATGAGCCGCGGCGGCCTCATCATCTTCAACTGGGCCAAAGCCAACCCGGAAAAAGTCACCGCCATCTACGCCGACAACCCCGTCTGCGACATCCGCTCGTGGCCGAAAGACAAAGCCCCCAAAAGCTGGCAACGCTGCCTCGAAGTCCATGAACTCCGCGCGGAAGACGTCGACAAATTCACCGGCAACCCCATCGACCACCTCGCCCCACTTGCCCGGGCCGAAGTCCCCCTCTTCCTCGTCCTCGGAGCCAAAGACCGCACCGTACCCATCGCCGAAAACGCCCTCATCCTCGAAAAAAACTACCTCGCCCACGGCGGCAGCGTGCGCAAATGGATCAAAGCCAACGACGCCCACCACCCCCACGGCCTCCACCCACCCACCCCCTTGGTCGACGCCATCCTTGCCCTCACCCCCTGAATTCAGGGAGCCCCGGCGTCTCGCCGGCAGCCAAGCCAAGGTCCCCGTGCCCCTCAGGCCCGCACGCAAGCCGAGCTAAGGCCTGTCTTGGTTTGCGGCTGAAATTCCGCGCCCGACACTGGAACGCATGAGCCATCCCATCAATATAGTGCCCATAGAAAGAATTCCATTCCCACAGGCTAGTGTCCCGAGCGCTAAGTTCGTTAAATTTGGAAGTCAGGGAGAGTTTTTGAAAATCACCTCGCTGCGCTCGATTTCGAGGAGGGCATGGATCTTTTTTTCAACTGCGTCGTTGCTCGTCGGTCACGAATCTAGTTGAAACCGGCTGTTGAGTTCCTCTTTCCTCCCACCCGCCGCATTCTCGGCTTCACCTCGGAGGCATTTTCCGTTTCAGTGGCTTCCTGCCTTTTTTCTTCCTTTCTCTGTTCTGATGAGTTCTGCCAGCGACCTTCTTCGCCGTCATTTCGGTCACGCGGCTTTTCGCCCCGGGCAGGAGGAGGTCATCGCTTCGCTCCTGGCGGGTCGTCCCGCGCTCGCCGTTTTTCCGACGGGCGGGGGGAAATCGCTTTGCTACCAACTCCCCGCTCTCGCCCTTGATGGCCTCACCCTCGTCATCTCGCCCCTCATCGCTCTCATGCGGGATCAGGTCGAGGCTCTCCGTGCGAAAAAGATCCCCGCCGCCCGACTCGACTCGACCCTCGACCCTGCCGAAAGCCAGGAAATCATGGCCCAGCTCTCCTCCGGCCAGCTCAAGCTCCTCTACATCGCCCCGGAGCGCCTCGCCAACGAGAGCTTCCGCCGCAGGCTCGCCCGCACGCGCCTCTCGCTCCTCGCCATCGATGAAGCCCACTGCATTTCCGAATGGGGGCACAATTTCCGTCCGGACTACCTCAAGCTCGCCCGCTTCGCCGAAGAACAGGGGATTACGCGCGTCCTCGCCCTCACCGCCACCGCCACGCCCGAGGTCGCGGCCGACATCCGGCGCCACTTTCATATCGCCTCCGCCGACCACCACCAGCTGAGTTTTCACCGGGCGAATCTCGATCTCCGCGTCACCCCGGCTTGCGATCCCGAACGCCGCGCCCTCCTTCTCGACCGCCTCCGCGCCGCTCCCGCTGGCGACAGCGCCATCATCTACCTCACCCTCCAGCACCAAACGGAGTCGCTGGCGGCCTTTCTGCAACAAAACGGCCTTCCCGCCCGCCCCTACCACGCCGGGCTCCGACCCGAAACCCGCGCCGAGATTCAAAACGAATTCATGAGTGGCAAAACCCCGCTCATCTGCGCCACCATCGCCTTCGGCATGGGCATCGACAAAGCGGACATCCGCGCCGTTTACCACTTCCACCTCCCGAAATCGCTCGAAAACTACAGCCAGGAAATCGGGCGCGCTGGTCGCGACGGCCAGCCGTCCCGTTGCGAGCTCTTCGCCTGCGCCGCCGACCTCCGCACTTTGGAAAACTTCATCCACGGCGACAATCCCGGCGAGCACGCCCTGCGCAGCCTCCTGCGCCGCCTTTTCGATCAACCCGCCCGCTTCGATCTCTCGCTTTACGAGCTCTCGACGAGCCACGACATCCGCCCCCACGTCCTCGAAACCGTCCTGACCTACCTCGAACTCGCCGGCTACCTCCGCCCGCTCGGAAAATTCCGCACCCGCTTCCAGCTCCGCCTCCTCCGCCCGCTCCACCGCATCCTCGCCGGTCATCCCGCCGAAACCCGCCACCTTCTCAGCGAGCTGCTCGCGCTGGGCGAAGAAAAAAGGTCCTTCCTTCATCTCGATCTCCCCGCCGCCGCGCAAGAACTCCAGCGCCCCCGCTCCGAGCTGCTCGACCTCCTCAACGAACTGGAAAGCCACGGCGATGCCAGCGTGAAAGGCAGTCACGTCCACCAGGAATTTGATCTTCTCAAGCGTCCGGAGGATCTCCGCGCCCTCATCGACGAGCTTGTCGCCCGCTTCGCCCGGCGCGAGGAAAGCGAGTTCGCCCGTCTGCGTAAAGTCCGCGCCTTCGCCGAGTCCGCCGACTGCCGCAACACCCTTCTTCTCGCCCATTTTGGCGAACCATCCGCCCCCTGCGGCC
>JBNNED010000172.1:0-7702 GCA_050285825.1 Verrucomicrobiales bacterium
GGGGTAGATTGCAGAGACGTAAACGACGTCCGCCGCTTGCAGGGCTTTTCCGAAATCATCAGCGAGTCGCTGGGTGCGGGTGAAGCGGTGGGGCTGGAAGTAAACGACGAGGCGCTGGGGCTTGAGCGAGCGGGCCGTTTGCAGCGTGGCCGCGATTTCCGTCGGGTGGTGGCCGTAGTCATCGATGATGCGGTAGCGCGGGCTGAGGTGGACGGTCTCGAAACGCCGTTTCGCCCCGGCGAAGGAGGAAAGGGCGCGCGCCATCAGTTGGAAATCGACGCCGAGCAGGTGGCCGAGGGCGAGGGAGGCGAGGGCGTTGAGGATGTTATGCCGACCCGGGATGCCGAGTTCGACGCGCCCCATTTCCGCGCCCTGGTAAAAGACGGTGAAGGTCGAGCGCCCGCCGAGTTCACTGACTTCCCGGGCCGTCCAATCGGCGTCCTGCCAGCCGTAGGAGACGTTCCGGGGATCGGCGGCGCAGAGCTCGCGCGCGTTCTCGTCTTCGGCACAGAAAATGATCGCACCGCGTGTCTGATCGATCAATTTTTGGAAAACAGCGCGGATTTCGTGGATGTCCTTGTAGTGATCGAGGTGCTCTTCTTCGAGGTTGAGGAGGATGGCGTGCTCCGGCTCGTAGAGGGCGAGGGTGCCGTCCGATTCGTCGCCTTCTGCGACAAAATAAGCTCCTTTTTCGTCCCAATAGGCGTTGGCTCCGAGCACCGGGATTTCCGCGCCGACGTAGTGGCTGGGGGTCAGGTTGCCCTTGCGCAGGAGGTGGGTGGACATCGAGGAGGTGGTCGTCTTCCCATGCGTGCCGGCTACGATGACGCCTTTTTTACAAGCGAGCAGGGCGGCGAGGCATTCGGCCCGGCGGTAGGTCGGGATGCCGAGGCGGCGCGCTTCGGCGAGAGCGGGGTTTTCGGGTCGGATCGCTGACGAATAAACGACGGCGTCGGCGTCGCGCACGGCTTCCGCAGAGTGTGGGGAGGAGAAATCGAGGCCACTCTGGCGCAGGTTTTCCGTTTCTCCCGAGGTGACACGGTCGGAGCCGCTGACGCGGTGGCCCATTTCGAGGAGGAGGCGGGCGAGACCGCTCATGCCGGAGCCCGCCACGCCGATGAGGTGGATGCGCAGGGGATGGTCGCGGTCAAGGATTTTCCGGTGGAGCTCGGGAATCATAAAGTGAGAAAAGAGAAGAAGTTAGGAATGATTTTCCGCGCGACGGGTGACGGCGCGGGCGATTTCGGTGGCGGCTTGCGGGGTGGCGAGGGAGCTCGCGGCGGCCGCCATTTTATGCCGGGGTGCGGCCTGGAGGAGGTCGTGGAGGATTTTTTGCAACTGCGTGGCGGAAAGGTCGGCTTCCTGAATGAGAAGAGCCGCGCCGGCTTGCTCGAAGACGCGCGCGTTGGCCGTCTGGTGGTCGTCCACGGCGTAAGGGAAGGGGACGAGGAGGGAGGGAAGACCGACGTGGGCCAGCTCGGTGAGCGAGGAAGCTCCGGAGCGGATGATGGCGAAGTCAGCGGCGGCGGAGGCGGCGGCCATGTCTTCACAAAAGGCCAGAACGTGGTGGTGAGGGCGCTGGGCCGCTTCCTGCGAGACGCGGTCGAAATCAGCCTGCCCGGTGAGGTGGATGATTTGCCAGGGACTGTTCGCGCTGCCTTCGAGGACGATGCTGTTGAGTTTTTGCGCCCCTTGGGAGCCACCCATGACGAGGAGGGTGTCGCGCGCGGGATCGAGACCTAGTTTTTCCCGCGCTTCTCGCTGGCTCGGGCGCTCGCGCAGCTCGTCGCGCACGGGGGTGCCGGTGATGCTCGTTTTGCGACCGGGGAAGTAGGTGGCGGCGTGTTGGAAGCCGAGGAGGATTTCCTGACAGTGCTTGGCCGTGAGTTGGTTGGAACGACCCGGAATGGCGTTGGAGTCGTGGATGAAGGCGGGAATGCCGAGTTGTTTCGCGGCGAAGGCGGGGGGGAAAGAGGTGAAACCGCCCATGCCGAGGACGCGGTCGATGCCTCGCTCGCGGATGAGCTTTTTACAGGCCGAAATGGTACGCCAGAGCTTCCAGAGGAAGGGGAGCATGCGGGGAGAGAAAGTGGGCGGCTTGGCGATGGCCGGGATGGTCACGAAGTCGAGCTCGGCGTATTTTTGCGAGGCCTGGGCGTCGACTTTTTTCTCGGAGATGAGGAGGGTGACCCGATGGCCTTGGGATTTCAGTTCCTGGGCCACGGCGATGCCGGGAAAAAGGTGGCCGCCGGTGCCTCCGCAGGCGATGAGAATATGGAGTGGCTGGGCTGGGGTGTGATCCATGAACGCGGAGAGCATGCACGGGGCGTGGGGAAAAAACGAGTGAAAATATGCGTCGTCAGTTCCCTGTCTTTCCTAATACCAACTCGCAAAACAATCTGGTATCATGGATTTTTTTTAAATGTTCTGGATGACAGGCTGTGCCTTGCCTGAAGAAGCTGGCCGTTTTTCGGTCAAATCGGCGTTGTTCGTTGCTTGTGGTACCCACACCACGCGCGCCTCACGCCTTGATTTTCCTCGAAAACCGACTCAGCCATGATACCAGCTAGTTTCACTCATTGGTATGAAATGAGAAAAGCCCAGCCTCAGAGTGGCACCGGTCTGCCAGGACGAGCCATTTCCACAGGCGGGGCTGGTCGGGATGATCCGAAGATTAGCGGCGGCGTCTCGCGAGGGCGAGCGGAGCGGCCGCAAGGAAGAGCAGGAGACTCCCTGGTTCGGGAACTGGAACCGCAGGGGTGGCGAATGTGAAGTTCCAGCCATCCACGGCGGAAGGGGTATTGCCATTATCTAGGACACGAAACTGGATGGTGTCGATGAGACCTCCTCCATTGAAAAGGATGGTACCAGTAGCACTATTGATGCCTTCTGTTCCGCCGAACGAGTCTACCGAGGGGTCATAGAGGAGCCGGGATCCGCCATCGTAAGTGATATCCGAAACCCCCGAGCCTGCCAGGATCGACTCGCTGTGACTGCCCGTGAATTGTATGCGGGTGAAGTCCATATTGCGCAGGAGCATGCGGAGATCTGCAATGGGTCGGTCAAAGGTGATGGTGTAGTCAATATAAGCGTTCGGATTGTTTCGTAGATCGTGGGGGGCGTTGTGGACTTCATGTGTTGATGGAGAACTAGGATTCCACAGTCCCGTGTTTGTAAATGATTGGGAACCCTGTGTGGGGGCAGTGACACTTCCTCCCTCATTTCGGAAACGAGCGGAGTTGCCACTTGTCGCCCCGAGATCTTAGGTGACGGTAAAGTTGAACGAGCCGAGAGATCCGCTAGCAACACTTCCACCGATGCTGGTCCAATCAGTGAAGGTTTGCCCGTGCAGTGGGCAGCTGAGTAAAATGATGAGGGAGCCGAGTGGTCTGATCATGGTTTTATATGGATTACCCGTTGATAGTGAAATTGACGCAAAAGATCAAGAATAAAATCAGAGTAAAAACAATGTAAGTCACTCATCATGAGCCGGCCGCAAGTAGGCCGGGTCTTGATTTGATTTTTGATATGCTCCTTTGAGTCAGGGTCTCACCATGAGGCGATATCAAGGGAGAGGTAGAAGTAGGGGCTGCCGTCGAGATCCTGCTTGCCGCCGGCGAGATCGTCGCCGTTGCGCTCGCTGACTTCCAGCTGCCTCGCAAAGGAATAACCGGCCCCGAGCTGGAGCCAAAGTTCTTCATGGAAGTTGTGGCGGAGGTAGAGCCCGCTCTGCCAGTTGCGCAGGTTGAGCTTGCGGGATTGCCCGCCGTCTTCGATGGCCCAGCGGCCGCCGCGGGTGGCGATTTCAAAGCCGAGTTGCGTTTTCTCGCTAAAGGAATAGCGCGTCAGAAAGCGCGGGCCGAAGTAGCTCACGAGCCAGTCATCTCCGGGCGTCCAGACGAAGCCGGGGCCGATGACGAGGCCGAAATCTTCGGTAAAATCACTGGCGTAGAGGCCGAGCCCGAGCATGAGATTTTCCGAGTATTTGTAGGAAAATCCCGCTCCGAGATCGAGAAAGAACTGGTCGGCGTCCAGTCCCGAAGTTCCGGAGGCGAAGGTCGGGTTCAGCCAGAGACCGCTCATCCAGTGGCTCTCGGCGGGGGCATGGATGAGGGTGAGGGGAAGGGCGAGCCGATGGAGACCGCCTTCGAGTTCGTCGCTGAGGGCGGCGAAGGGAGAGGCACCCGCGAGATCGAGTCGGGTGAAGTCGTATTGGAGGTAATTGACGAGAACCCAGTCGTCTCCGAAGCGCAACGGCTGGTTGGTGAAGCTGCGGAGGCGGGCTTGCGTGCTGCCGAGCTCACCGCCGCGATCGAAATCGGAGGTAAAGTTCTGATCGATCCGCAGAGTGGTGGCGGGGATCAACTTTTCAAAATCAATGGCGGCGCCAGTGAGACAGCTGGCGAAGAAGGCGGAGATGAGGAATTTCACTTGGGTGTGGGGGCGTTAGCGGGGAAGTAGGGTGAGACGCAGTGGGTCGTAGTGATCGTTGGGCGAGAAGAGCCAGCCGGGGTCTTTGTTGAGGAGTTCGTAGCCGGTGAGCTGGAACTCGGGGAGGAACTGGTTGCTGTTCGGCTCGTAGAGCGTGCGCCCGGTGTAGCGACCCCGGATGCGGTATTCGTAGTTTTGGTCGAAGCCGTAGCGCGCGCCCGCGGGACCGTATTCGGGGAGGCGGTCGGGTTGTTTTTTCGAGCGTTCGTTGAAGATGACGAGCTGCGCCTTGCTCCAGGGCTGGCGGGGCTGGCGGAGGTAACCCCAGAAGCGTGTTTTCTGCACGTGGTAGCGCCGACCGTAGTAAAAATTCCCGCTCTGCTCGTTCGCGATCTGCTTTTGGCGGAAATCGGGCGAGGGATGAGGGCCCATATTCGGCGTACCTCCGCCGGTGCCGACCGGGTTCCGGCTGCTGTAAGTCGAGCTGGCACAAGAGGCTAGGAGGAGGAAGGCCGGGGCGAGGAGACAGAGGATGAGCCGGGTCATGCGGGCAGCTTCCGCAAAAGGGCGGTCCTGGTCAAGCGAGGAAGAAGGGGCGTGCGTGATTGTCAGTCCCGCCCCTGGCTTTGATTTTTGATGCGAGAGCGTGTGAGGACTCCCTCGTCTTGAGCGCGCAGGGCTTTGGCATGACGCCAAAAAAAAGCACCCGGTGGGGGTGCTTTTGATGGTCTGCGGGGGAGCGAGCCAGGCTGGAGCCTGGCGTTCCGAGGGGGGGAGGAACCAGACCGGAGTCTGGCGTTCCGTTCAGGAGAAGAGGGCTTTGATGGGTTGACCGCCGTCGGTGATGGGGACGGGGCGGTCGCCGTCCATGAGTTCCTTGCTGGGATCGATGCCGAGGGCGGCGTGCATGGTGGCGAAGAAGTCGGGAACCGAGACGGGGTTTTCGACGACTTTGGTCGAAAGTTCGTCGGTGACGCCGTAGGCTCCCTGATGGTTGAGGCCGCCACCGGCGAGGACGAGGGTGAAGGCTTTGCCCTGGTGGCCGCGACCGCCGCCGCCGTCGAATCCGGGCGGGCGTCCAAACTCGGTGTTGACGCAGATGAGGGTTTTATCGAGGAGTTTTTTCGCTTTGAGGTCGGTGATGAGGGCGGCGAGGCAGGTGTCGAGGTCCTGGATGAGGAGGTGTTGTTTTTTCTGACCGTGGGCGTGGGTGTCCCAGCCGGTGCCGTTGACGAATCCGGGGTTGTGGGAGATTTCGATGAAGCGCACGCCGGCTTCGACGAGGCGACGGGCGAGGAGACAGCGCTGGCCGAACTCGCTGCCGTAGAGGTTCCGGGTGTCGGCGGATTCTTCCTTGAGGTTGAAGTTGCGCATGAACTCGGGACCGGCGAGGCGGAGAGCTTCCTGTTGGGCTTCCTCGTATTGGGCGAGGACGGAATCGCCGGGCACCTGGGCGTGGACGGGCTCGAGGAGCTTCTTCCGGGCGGCGGCGCGCTGGCTGTCCACGAAGTCGGGTCGGGCGAAGCCGGCCGGGCCTTCCTCGGGGTCGAGGAGGTGGACGTTGCCGTATTTCGAGCCGAGGAAACCGGGTCCGCGGGAGACGTTCGGGAAGCCGATGAGCATGTAGGCGGGGACTTTCGGGTTCACCGCGCCGCGTTCGTGAGCCATGATCGAACCGACGGAGGGGTAAACGGTGGAGCCGCTGATGGGACGCCCGGTGTGGAGGAAGTTCGAGGCGATGGCGTGTTCGTCGATGAGGCTGTGGTTCACAGAGCGCACGGCGGTGACGTGTTCCATGAGCTTGGCGGTCTTCGAGAGGTGCTCGCAGACGTTCACGCCCTTGACGGAGGTCTCGATGGAGGGGTAGTCCGATCCGGGTTTGAAGGGCTTGCTGGAAGAGCCGAGGCGTTTGGGGTCGAAGGTGTCGATTTGGGACATCCCGCCGCCCAGCCAGATCATGATGCAGTGTTCGGCTTTGCCTTTGGGCATGTGGGCGACTTTGGCTCCGGGCAGGGAGCCGGTGGAGGCTCCGAGTCCGGCGAGGGCGGAGGTGGTGAGGAATTTGCGGCGGTTCATAGAATCGTGATTGGTTATTTGTTATTAGTTAATGCTGCGTATCTGATCGTCTGATAATCTGATCATCTTATTTGGTGTAGATCCATTCGGGTGAGGAGAGGAGGGCCCAGACGACGTCTTCGAGGCGGCGGCGCCAGTCTTCTTCAAGGCGCTGGGTGGGTGGATCCCCTTTGCGAGCGTCGGCAATCTGCTGGAGGCGGATTTTTTCGGCTTCGGCATCGAGGTGGTTATACCAGGAGACATAACGTTCGGGGCGGCGTTCTTTTTTCGGCTCGGAGGGCAGTTTGCGGGTGGCGATGCGTTCCGCAAAGCCGGGCTGGAGGTAGCCGAGGTAGAGATCGCGCTCTTCCGAGCTCGGTTTCCGCGTGAGGAGCTTGAGGAAGAGGGTGTCGAGGAAGGCTTCGGCGCTCTCGTGTTCCCGGAGGGCGAGCTCGGTCAGGCCGTGGTCTTCGCTGAGGCGGGTGAGCCAGATGCCGACGGTGCCATTGCTGAGGACGGCGGGCTGGATGACGCTCGGGGAGGTTTCGCGCTCGCTGTTCGAGTCCTGCCGTGCGCCCCGCCAGCCGAAGGCTTCGAGGACGTTGCAAACGGCCTGGATGCGCGGGAGGTTCAGGCTCGCGCGGTCCCGTTCGTTCGAGGTGCTGGTGAGCATCCAGGCGCGCTCGGGGTGGCCGAGAGTGATGGAGTTCGTGCGGCTGCGGCGGCCGTCGATGTCGAGGCTGACTTCCTCGGTGTGGAAGGGCTTGCCGGTGGCGTGGAAGAGGGAATCGACGATCTGTTCGGCGAGGAGGCGGCGCGGAGCGGGCGAGGTGAAGAGGGGGCTGGTCTCGTCGAGCTTCGAATCCGTGGCGCGTTGGTAGGCGTGGGAGTTCAGGATGAGGCGGGCGAGGTTTTTCATGCTGTAGCCCTGGCGGGTGAACTCACGGCCGAGCCAGGCGAGGAGCTCGGGGTGGCTGACGCGTCCTTTTTCCCAATCCTGGACGGGATCGACGATGCCGCGGCCCATGAGACGGGCCCAGAGGCGGTTGGCCATGACTTGGGCAAAACGCTGGTTCTGCGGCGCGGTGATGAGGGCGGCGAGGACGTCGCGGGTGTCGGAGGGGTCTTCGGCGAGGCTGTAGCCGGTTTTTTTGTCGATGAAGTCGGCGAAAGGCCAGTCGGGCTCGACTTTGCTGCCGGGTTTCAGGGTGACTTT
>JBNNED010000173.1:0-2753 GCA_050285825.1 Verrucomicrobiales bacterium
GGGGCGGTTTACGACGGCCAGGAACAGAGTTATTTTTTATGTCGGGTGAAGGATGGGGCTCCGGAGGTCAATCTGGAGCGTGAGCCGCGCGAGTTTTCGCAGTTTCGCTGGATCTATCCGGAGGAATTCCGGGCAGAATGGCTTCCCGACTTCAAAAAAGACGTTTATCGCGAAGTCTTGCGCGATTTTTTCGGGGTGTCGATTTGAGGGGGTAGCGGGAGGTGGGGGCGGCGAGCCCTCCCGGCTGGATGCGAGCGACCTTAGCTGTCCATGACGGCGAATTTGAGTTCGGCGCTGGAGACGACTTCGCCGTTGACCGAGCAGGTGGCGACGGCTTGGCCGATGTTGCGGCGCAGTTTGGTGATTTCGGCGTCGATGAAGAGGGTGTCGCCGGGAACCACGGGTTTGCGGAATTTGACGTTGTCGGCGCTGAGGAAGTAGCCGATTTTCCCGTGGTTGTCCGGGATGCGCATGATGAGGATGGAGGCGGCCTGGGCCATCGCTTCGAGCTGGAGGACGCCGGGCATGACGGGGTGGCCCGGGAAGTGCCCTTGGAAGAATTCCTCGTTCATGGTGAGGTTCTTGATGGCGGTGCACTTGAGCTCGGAGGAGAAGCCCGTGACGCGGTCGATGAGGAGGAAGGGGTAGCGGTGGGGGAGGATTTTGAGGATGTCCTTGATGTCGAGAACGGCTTCGGCTTCGGGGAGTTTGACCGGGGGAACCATGGCCCGCATGGCGGAGTAGTTCTTCTGCAAGGTCTTGGCCATCTGGGTGTTAGGGCCGTGGCCGGGTTTGACCGCGATGACGTGGCCGTTGAATTTCCGACCGCAGAGCATGAGGTCGCCGATGAGGTCGAGGGCTTTGTGGCGGGCGAACTCGTTGTCGTAGCGGCGGGGTTCTTTCGACATGATTTCGTCGCCCCGGATGACGACGGCGTTCTCGAGCGAGCCGCCTTTGATGAGGCCTTTGTCGAGGAGTGGTTTGATGTCTTCGTAGAAGGTGAAGGTGCGGGCGGGAGCGATTTCTTTTTCGTAGATCTCGGGGGTGACTTCGGAGGAGAAGTATTCGACGAAGCGACCGTCTTTGCCGATGTTGGTGACGGAGACGCGGAAGTCTTTGGAGGGGACGATGGTGACGAGTGAGCCGTCGCCGGTTTCGAGGTGGATGGGTTCGCGGATTTCCCAGATTTGGCGGGGGGCATCCTGTTCCTGGAGGCCGGCTTTTTTGATGAGTTCGACGTAGGGCTGGGAGGAGCCGTCGCCGATGGGGGGCTCGTTGGCGTCCATTTCGATGAGGGCGTTGTCCACGCCGAGGCCGACGAGGGCGGAGAGGATGTGCTCAACGGTGTGGACGCGCACGGAGCCTTCGGCCAGGGTGGTCGCGCGCTCGACGGTCTGGACTTTGGAGACGTCAGCATCGATGAAAGGCTTGTCGGGGAGGTCGACGCGGCGGAAGCGGAAGCCGTGGTTCTCCGGGGCGGGCTTGAGCGTGAGAGTGACCTTCTCGCCGGTGTGCAGGGAGGTGCCTTCGAGGGAGGCTTCGGCGGCGAGCGTGTGTTGCTTGTGGGATGGCATGGGCGGAGTTTAGAAGACCTAAGAGATAAGAGGCAAGACATAAGACGTCACTGCGGGAGGGGTGGGGGATTTTAAGGCTTGAGGCGGAGGGGCGCGCGGGGGATGTTGGCTTTATGGCGAAGCTTGACGATTTGGTGGCTTGGATGGATGAAGAGTTGGAGATCGCGCGGATTCCGGACTACGGGCCGGCCATGAACGGTTTGCAGTTGGAGAATGGGGGGGCGGTGACGAGGGTGGCGGCGGCCGTGGACGCCAGCTTGCCGGTTTTTGAGAAAGCGGTGGCGGCGGGAGCGGACTTGCTTATTGTCCATCACGGGATGTTCTGGCAGGGTGCCCGGGCGGTCACGGGAGCGCAATATCGGAAGCTGAAGCTGGCGATGGAGGCCGGAATGGCCGTTTACAGTGCGCACATTCCCCTCGATGTCCATCCGCTCCTGGGCAATAACGCGATTCTCGCGCGGGAGCTGGGGCTGGAGGTCACGGGTGGATTTTTTGATTACAAAGGGATCGAGCTCGGTTTGCTTGCGGAGGATGAGCGCAGCCTGGGAGAGCTTGCGGAAGACTTGGAACGGGTCGTGGAAGGCCCGGTTCTTAGGCGCGGGGAGGCCGCAGCCCCCGCTGGACTCGTGGGCGTGATCACGGGCGGGGCGGGCAGCGAGGTGGAAAAAGTGGCTGCCGCTGGCGTGCGGACGTTTATTACGGGAGAGGGTCCGCACTGGAGCTTTCCGCTGGCGGAGGAGTTGGATCTCCAGCTTCTCTATGCGGGTCACTACGCCACGGAGACTTTCGGGGTGCGCGCCCTGGCCGCTCAGCTGGCCGGAAAATTTGGTCTCGACGAGACTTTTGTGTCACATCCTTCAGGTTTGTGAAATAAATGGGATTGGTGCGGGTAGAGGGAATCGAACCCTCGACTCAAGCTTGGGAAGCTCGCGTTTTACCACTAAACTATACCCGCAGCTGGGGGCGGCGACTGCTTAGCCGTAGGGAATCGCGCTGGCAATCCTTTTTCGTGCGATTTCTGAAAAAAGGTGTTTGAACACGTCTTTTTAAAAACGTTCAAAAAAAAATTCAGTTTTTTCCAATTTAGATCTTGAGTGGGGTCCTGATCCGGCTATAACTGGGGGTGCACAGAAAGTGCGGGTATAGCTTAATGGTAAAGCTCCAGCCTTCCAAGCTGGC
>JBNNED010000174.1:0-7288 GCA_050285825.1 Verrucomicrobiales bacterium
ATAAAGAACGGGCGCGTCGGGATGAAGCACCTTCCTTCGGAGTCGGCGATTTTGTCAACCGGCGCATCGGAGCGGCTTCCGAAGTGCTGACCCTGGCGGGCGTGATCGAGCAGGCCATTGAGAACGTCGGAATCAACAGCGGAACCAGTTTTGCCAGTGCCGATTCAAACACCGTCACGGGGAGTGAAACGCTCGCGCCGGACGCCTTGAACGGCTTGGCCGAGCCGGAAGCGCGGGTGGGTGAAACCGCTTGGGGTTCGCCATCTTTTGTGAGCCAGAAAGATATTCTCGCTCCTTTGGGCGGGATCTTGACGGCACGGGGTGACACCTTCCGCGTGCGGGCTTACGGGGAGGCGGAAGAAGCGAATGGCCGGACGATCCGGGTCTGGTGCGAGGCCGTGGTGCAGCGGGTGCCGGAGTATCTCGACGCCAGCGAGTCCGCGGAGTTGGAGCCGGACGATTTGAATCCGGTCAACCAGGCCTTCGGACGCCGTTTCGTCATCCAGTCCTTCCGCTGGTTGTCCCCGGAAGAGGTGTGAGCTGAACCATGAATCTGATGAAGAAGGAAGAGATGAAGTTGATGAAAAAAGTGAGTTTGCTGTGTTGGTTGTTTCTGCTCGGCGTGTTGAGCGCCCAAGAGGAGCAGCAGGCGGGAATCCAAGTGCGTTGTCTGAATTTTGAGAACGACTCTGAGCTGCCCGGGACCTTGTATCTGCACAGCCCGGGGCCGGAGGGCGGCGCGCCGGGGGTGCCCGTGAAGTTGAAAAACTACCTCAACCACGAGCGGGTGACGGTCATTCCGGGTTCGGCTGATTTGATAGTCACGAAGCAGGCGGGAGCCGACAGCGTGAAGCAGGCGGAGGACGTCGTGGGGCGGGTCAAGCTCAAGGCGGGCCAGAAGATGCTGATTCTCCTTTTCATGCCCGGCGGAGAGGAGGGCAAGAGCCACGTTTTGGCGATGGATGAGTCTCTGCGGGCTTTTCCCAAGGGGGCGATTTATATGTTCAACCTGAGCCCGCTCAATTTGCGTCTGATGTTGGAAAAGGAGGTCTTCGATTTCAAGCCGGGCCAGCAGACCTTGATTGAAGATCCGCCCGTCAATGATCGTTACGCCTCGTCGATGCGGGCTTTTGTTTATCAGGTCAATCACTGGAAGCGGATCGATACCAGCTTCTGGCCCCATCCGGGGAACAAGCGCGTGATCAAAATCGCCTACTTTAACAAGCAGACGCAACAAATCGAGATCAAGGGAGTGCGCGACATTTCTCCGCCCCGCTCCTGAAAAATCAAACCCAGAAAAAATGAGATGAACACACAAACACACAGAAACGTCGGCCTGTCATTGCTCATGGCAGGGTTGGGATGCGGACATGCAAGCGCCGGAACGATCGCCCACTGGTCCTTTGAGGGGCCGGTGGATGCGAACGTCGCTTCCGGAGGCGATGCTGATGGAACTTATAGCGATGACATCCTTGATCAGTCGGGGAATGGAAATCACCTCGGTGTTTGGAGCGAGGGTGGTGGCGCGGGCTTTGCCTACCGGGCCGACACGCCCAACACGGCGGGCAATGGTACGAGCATCCAGAATACGGGAGGCTCTCCCGCGGCTTGGAATGAGTCACTGGCGGCGTGGAACCCATCCACCTTCACCTTTGAGGCTTTCATCAAGCCGGAAGAGACTGATGGATTTCGCACGATTATCGGGCGGGATTCCCAAGGGGGGTCGAGTGGTGATGCGAATCTTGCCGCGATGTATTTCCAAATCACGAATACGGACGTACTCGCCTTTAAGTTTCTCGATAATGACGGAAACTGGCATGAGGCACTCGGTGATTTCGACCCGATCGCGGGCTGGGATTTCGCGACGGGAAGTCCCGATGATATTGACTGGATTCATATCGCGGCGACGAGTGACGGAAGTAACTTGAATCTCTACATCAATCACCAACAGGTCGCTTTCGCCTCGCTGGGAGGTGGAGACACCGCACTGTCGACCGGGACGGGTACTGGAAGCGATTGGACGGCGGGCCATTTTTCAGTCGCTCGAGGTTTGTATGGTGGGGGACATGGTGACCGAGCTTGGGGCTTGATCGACGAAATCCGGATCAGTGACGAGGCCTTGACGCCGGATCAGTTTCTCCAGCTCGTTCCCGAGCCAGGGACCCTGAGTTTGAGCGTGCTGGCCATGGCTGGTTTCCTGCGCCGTCGCCGGAATTGATTTCATGATACCAACTCACAAAATTCTCTGGTATCATGGAGTTTTTTAATGGTTGGATGACAGGCTGCGCGTATGCTGAGGAAGCTGGTCGCTTTTCGGTAAAATCGGTGTTGTTCGTCGCTTTTGGTGCTTGCACCACGCGCGTCTCACGACTTGATTTTCCACGAAAATCGACTCAGCCATGATACCAGATAATTTCACTCATTGGTATTAGCATAGCGTAGATAAGGGGAACCCGTATCGGTCGATGGGCCGGTGCGGGTTTTTTCTGCGCCGGGCGAGTCTCATACCAAATCCAAATAAGATCTGGTCGATTGGCGGAGGTGTTTTTTATCGAGGCAATGCGTGAAGAGGGAGTGGTGCATGTTTATGCCCGAAGGGTGCACCATGACCGATGAGAAACGCAGTCTCGGTGAAAAACGACCCGCCCTTTTCTCAAAGCCGCAAGGCCATGATTCCTATCTCTGCTTCACAATCGGCCAGAGCTTATTTGGATTTGGTATCAGGCGAGGCCGAAGCGGAAGATCGTCTCGTGGCGGTAGGTTTCTCCCGGGCGGAGGATGGCGGAGGGGAAGTGGGGGTGGTTGGGGGCGTCCGGGTAGGCCTCCGGTTCGAGACAAAAGGCGGAGCGGTGCGGGTAGGTGAGACCGCCCCGGCCCCGAACCGAACCGAGGAAATTTCCGGCGTAAAATTGGATGGCCGCTTGGTTGCTCAGGACTTCCATGAGGCGACCGCTGGCGGGGTGGTGGACGCGGGCGGCGAGTCGGGTGCCGCTGCCTTCGGGGAGGATCCAGGCGTGATCGTAGCCTCCGGCGAGTTCGAGGGCGGAAAAGGGGGCGTCGATGCGCTCGCCGATGCGGGTGGAGCGGGTGAAATCGAGAGGCGTGCCCGCCACGGGAGCGATTTCTCCGGTCGGGATGAGGCCCGCGTCGGTGGGCAGATAGTGGGAGGCGTCGAGGCGGAGTTCATGATCGGTGATGGCGCTGCCGGGATCGCCGGAGAGGTTCCAGTAGGTGTGGTTGGTGAGGTTGATGGGCGTGGGGGCGTTGCTGACGGCTTCGGCGGTGAAGGTCAGCTCGTTCTCGTCGTTGAGCAGGTAGCTGACACGAAGATCGAGCCTGCCGGGAAAGCCTTCTTCGCCGTCGGGGGAGATTCTCGTGAGGGTGACTCCGGCTTGTCCGGGCGTGGACGAGAGTTCGCCGTGCCAGCATTGCTTGTGGAAGCCGCCGGGACCACCGTGGAGCGAGCACGGGCGTCCGCCGGGCTGGTCGTTGAGGGCGAGCTGGTGGGTTTTTCCGTCAAGGGTGAAGCGCCCCTCGGCGAGGCGGTTTGCAAAACGCCCAATGGTCGCCCCGAAGAAAGCGGGATCGCTCTCCCAGCCCGCCAGGGTGTCGTGGCCGTGCGTGATTTCGGCAAGACGGCCGTTTTTGTCAGGGACTTGACAGGAGGTGAGGAGGGCCCCGAACTCGCTGATTTGGACCTGTAAACCGTTTGCATTGCGAAGAGTGAAGAGGCTGATCTCCTGTCCGTCCTGAGTCGTGCCGTGTGATTCCTGCTGAGTCATGGGTGAAAGTGGTTTAGGAGCTGGGCCGCCTTCCGTCGATCCTGTTTTCTCTGGTTGCGGTGGCGGAGTCATGCAGGGGGTTTAGCGCTTGGAGGGCCGCCAGACTAGGGTGGAAACGACAGGGAGGGGGGGCTGAGGATAAGGAAAGGGAAAAAATTCAAATGGGTGATCGGATGCGGGCTTTGACACTCCGGAGATTTGTGTTACACCCTGCCCCATGATTTCCGAACGTGAAGCTCGCAAGAAGTTGGGTCGCAAAATCGAAGGTTGGGCCGCTTGTTTACTGCCTTTCGAGGCGGACGGTTCGATGGCGGAGGCGGCTTTCAAAGAAGCGGTGACGCGGACGAACGAGGCCGGTCTGGGCTGCGCGGTCAACATGGACACGGGCTACGCCAATTACCTCACTGATGAGGAGCGGGCGCGGGTCCTGGGCTGGACGAAGGAGACCCTGCCGGCCGGGCGGGACTTCGTGGCCGGGGTTTTTGTCGAAGGATTGGAAGGTGATCTGGAGGCGCTCTACCGGCGCGGCATGGATACGGTGGTGGAGTATGGGGGCACGCCGATTTTGTTTCAAACGACCCGTTTTCACGAGTGGGCCCCACGCGAAATTTCCGATTTTTATGCCAAGATCTGTGCGCCGTATGAAAAGGTCGTGGGCTTCGAGCTGGGCAAGATGTTCGCTCCGAACGGGATGATTTTTGAGGAAGAAACGGTGCGTGGCTTGCTGGAGATTCCCTCGCTGGTCGGGATGAAACACTCGTCGCTGAGTCGCGAGCTGGAGCTGGAACGCCTCGCTCTGCGCGATGAGCTTCGCCCTGATTTCAAGGTCTTTACGGGGAATGATCTGGGGATCGACATGATCGAGTATGGCTCGGATTACCTTCTCGGTCTGGCGGCCTTCTGCCCGGAGAAATTCGCGGAGCGCGATGCTTACTGGGAGGCCGGCGACGAGCGTTACTACGAGCTGGCGGACGCCCTGCAATACCTGGGCAACGTGGGTTTCCGCGCCCCGGTTCCCGCCTACAAGCACAGCTGCGCGCACTTCCAACACGCTTTGGGTCGCATTCCCACGAGCGAGCCGCATGAAAAATGCCCGCGTCGCCCCGAGTGGGAAGGCGAGATGATTGCCGATTGCGTGAAGCGCTTGGGCTATTGAGTGGGTCATCGAGAATTGCAGCTTTAACGATTTGATTCCTTGATGAGCGGATACGAAAGACTGGCCCTGCACACCTTTACGAACAAGCCGTGGTCGATCACGGAGTGCGTGGAGGCCTATGCGCGGCGGGGGATCGGGGGGATTTCCATTTGGCGGGAAACGGTGGAGGGAGAGGATTTGTGCGCCGTGCGCAAGTTGGTCGCGGATGCCGGGCTGGAGGGGGTTTCCCTAGTGCGGGGTGGCTTTTTCACGGGCAAAAGCGCGGGCGAACGTCAGCGGGCTCTGGAGGAAAACCGCCAGGCATTGCGCGAGGCCGAGGCGCTGGGCTTGCCGAGCATCGTTCTGGTTTGCGGAGCGACGGTCGGGCAGAATCCCGGCGAAAATTACGCGCAGATTCGGGACGGCATCGGTGCGCTCGCTGACGAGGCGGAGGGCTTGGGTGTGCGCTTGCTCGTCGAGCCGCTGCACCCGGTTTATGCGGGCAACCGCTCGGCGATTTGCTCGCTGCGCATGGCCAACGACTTGTGCGCGGAGCTGAATCACGGCAATGTCGGGGTGGCTTTTGACGTCTATCATGTCTGGTGGGAGCACGATTTGGCGGCGCAGATCGAGCGCTGTGCGGCGGGCGGCTGGCTGGACACCTACCATCTATGTGATTTCAAGCCGGAGCAGGAAGATCCCTTGCAGGACCGGGGGATTATGGGGGAGGGTTGCGTGGATTTGGCGGGTATCGAAGAAATGATGCGCGGGGCGGGCTTCGACGGTTTCCACGAGGTGGAGATTTTCTCGAAGAAGTGGTGGGGACGGGATCAGAACGAATTTTTGGACGCGATTCTCGCGGCCTATGACGAACATTACACAGAAAAGTAACATGGAAAAAATCGGTATCATCATGAACGGCGTCACGGGGCGCATGGGCACGAATCAACACCTCGAGCGCTCGATCGTGGCCATCCGCGAGCAAGGGGGCTTGGAAATCAACGGGAAAACCTATCTCCCGGACCCGATTTTGACCGGTCGGAACGAAGACAAGTTGCGGGCTTTGGCGGAAAAGTATGGCGTGGAGAAGTATTCCACGGATCTTGATGCCGTTTTAAAAGATCCGGCCTACCCGATCTTTTTTGACGCGTCCGGCACGCCTTACCGTGTGGGTTTCCTGGAAAAAGCGATTGCGGCGGGCAAACACATTTACTGCGAAAAGCCGATTGCCGAGTCATACGACGCCAGCATGAAAGCGGCGGAGTTGGCCGAAGCGGCGGGGGTGAAAAACGGCACGGTGCAGGACAAGTTGTGGCTGCCGGGGCTGATGGCTTTCAAAAAACTGCGCGACGAGGGCTTTTTCGGCGATATTCTCTCGGTGCGCGGAGAATTCGGCTACTGGGTCTTCACCGGACACGACGACGAGCAGCCCGCGCAGCGTCCGAGCTGGAACTACCGGAAGGAAGACGGCGGCGGAAGGATCGTCGATATGCACTGCCACTGGCGCTACGTCATCGACAATCTGTTCGGAGAAATCGAGCGGGTCTTCACCCACGCGGCGACGCATATCCCGGAGCGGGTCGATGAAAATGGTGAGCCTTATCCCTGCACGGCGGACGACTCGGCCTATGCCCTGTTCCAGACGAAGAGCGGCGTGCTTTGCCAGTTCAATTCCTCGTGGAACGTGCGCGTGCGTCGGGACGATCTCCTGACGATGCAGGTGGACGGGACGAAGGGCAGTGCGATCGTAGGACTGCGCAAGTGCTGGGCGCAAAGCATGGCGCAAACGCCCCGGCCGGTCTGGAATCCTGACATCGACAGCCCGATTGATTTTTACGCCAACTGGCAGGAAGTCTCGCCCGGTGAGGTCGATAACGCCTTCAAAATCCAGTGGGAACTCTTCCTCAAGCACGTCATTGCCGACGAACCTTTCCCCTGGACTTTGCGTGAAGGGGCGAAGGGCGTGCAACTGGCCGAACTGAGCTGGGAAAGCCACGAAAAAGGCGCCTGGGTCGACGTTCCCTGAGATTGGGAACGCGCTCGCGCTCGGTTTCGGAGTCGCGGCAACATAGGAACGCGGGCTTTAGCCCGCAGAGTTCACTAGCCGATCAAGTGATTTTCCGTCTTCAGGGAACTGAGGGCGGAATTTTTTTGTTCGGGGAAAGGCTCGCGGACGAGACGTCCAGGGCATGTGTGTCTATGCCAAGCGGAGCTTGGCGTTCCAATGCGGAGTCTGTGAGGCTCCATAAAAAAAGCAGCCCCGGGCGGAGCTGCTTTTGGTTTTGGGTGAAATAGGAGCGGGTGCTTATTCGACCTCGGAGATCGTTTTGAGCACGCGGCTGGCGATTTGGTAGGGGTCGCCCTGGGAGTT
>JBNNED010000175.1:0-2899 GCA_050285825.1 Verrucomicrobiales bacterium
GACTTCCTGCGCATCCTCAACCCCTTTGCCCCGCACCTCAGCGAAGAACTCAACAGCCTGTTGGGACAAGAAAAGCTCCTCTCCGAACAGCCCTGGCCAACCTTCGACCCCGCCCTTCTCGTCGAATCCGAAATCGAGATGGTGGTGCAGGTCAACGGCAAGCTGCGCGCCAAAATCATGGTCCCTGCCGAGGCCGCGAAAGAGGCCATCGAGGAAGCCGCGCTGGCCGACGAAAAAGTCCGCACCCACACCGAGGGCAAGACGGTCCGCAAGGTCATCGTGGTGCCGAAAAAGCTCGTGAACATCGTCGCTAACTAACTGGTCACCAGTCGCCAGACTTGCTTTCCAAGCGATCCAGCCTAGCTTCGGGGCGATGCGGAACGCCCTCGTCATGCCTCTACTCGGAATCCTCGCTGCTTGTGGGGGATCCGAGCCGGAGATCATTGCGGAGCCGGTCGAGTTTCACCGCCCGGCCGATGCCAGTGATTACGAAGACCGCGCCACGAAGTTGATCAACCGCGCGCGCCGCTCCCGGGGGCTGATCCCGCTGCGCCGCGACCCCCAGCTCGATGCGCTCGCCCGCGCCCATGCCCGTGACATGGCAGCCATGCGCCGTGTCACCCACGAGGGATCCGACGGTCGCAGCGGCGTGAAACGGCTCCGCCGCTCCGGTTACCGCTTCAGTTACTTTGCCGAGAACGTCAGTGGCCCGGACAGCCGCTACCAGGCCATCGACCACCGGCATCATCGACCGGAAAACACCACCCGCCGTCTCCTCGAAAGCCCTTCCCACCGCGTCAACCTCCTCAACCCGAATCTCACCCGGCTCGGCATCGCCCACCACCACGGGTACTGGGTTCAAGTGTTCGCGACCCCCGCCCTAAACCCGGTTTATTCCTCTCAATCGTTCCGTTAGACCGTCTCTCGAAAGAATTTGCGTGAATCGACCGGGTCAGAAGACTTTCGATGAACGGACTGAGTTCGTCAAGAGACCTAAGCTCTTGATCCACTTGACAAAAGCGCCGGAACATGAGAGATTCCCATTGTTCCCATGAAACAACTCCATTTCCTCATCTTCGGCCTCCTGGCCCTCCTTCTCGTCTCTTGTGACGATGACCAAGAGGAACAAAGCGAACAAGGCCCCGAAAACCAAATCCAAGGTGAATCCGTGGAAGAACGCCGCGTGACCTTCATCGGCACCGAGACCGCCACTTCCACGGAAAACTACCAAGGCTCCGTCCTCACCGCGCGGCGCGTTGCTGATACCGACCTCGTCCTCAGCTTTCTCAGTGACGGCATTCTCCAGACCAAAGGCACGAAAACCGTTGTCTCGGAAGATTCCACCATCCGTGAAATTCCCGAATCCGTCGGCCGCGTCATCACCATCGACGAAATCGGCACCTACACCTTCTCCTTCGATGATGACAGCCGCCAAACCGCGACTCTTCTCACCTACGATGACGAGAACAACGAGTCCATCATCCACCTCATCTTCTCCAGCGAAACCGGCGGCACCTACACCCGCTTCTCCGATCAAACGAAAGATGGCGTGCGCCGCGTCGTCGATGCCGACGGCAACTTCGAAATCCAGCCCTGAAGGCACCTCCAAGGCTTTTTTCTTGGCTCGCCCTCCGCTCTCGGCTTAGCTCCAGCCATGCCAGAGCCCCACATCGAGTTTTACAACCAAGCCGTCGACGCCGTCCAGTCCGGCCAACTCCCCGAAGCCCTCCAAGCGATCGAAAACTCCCTCACTGAAGCTCCCAAAGACGCGCAGTCCTGGCAACTTTACGCCGTCATCCTCAACGCCCTGGGTCGGAAAGAAGACGCCGCCAAAGCCCTCGTGAAAGTCCAGGAAATGGGCCTCAGCGAAGTCGACGCCCTCCTCATGCAGGCCGCCGAAGCCGCCGGAGAAGGCAAAATGGCGCGCGCCATCACCCTCTACGAAGACGCTTTGGAACTCGACGACTCCCGCGCCGAAATCCACACCAGCTACGCCCTCGCCCTTCTCGACCAGGATTACAAAAAAGACGCTCTCGACGCCGCCACGCGCGGAGTCGAGCTCGCCCCGGACGACGCCTCCGCCCACTACGCCCTCGGCCGCGTCCTGCGCCTGAGCGCCCAGAAAGACCTCGCCCTCAAGGCCTTCGAGAAATCCACCTCCCTCCCCCACCCGCCCATCATCGCCCAATACGAATACGGCATGCTCCTCGCTGAGAAAGGCGAACTCCAGGCCGCCCTCGACTGCTTCGAGACCTTCCTCGCCACCCATCCCGACGACCCCAACGCCCTCAAAGCGCGCGAGAACCTCAAAGCCGCCCTCGAAGGCCGCTCCTGATTAAAAAAAAAAGCCCACACACACCCTTCCTCAGCGCCCCAGAGCTTCCTCGATCGCCTTCTGGATGACCCAGAGATCCGAAGTTTTACTCACAAAGGGCAGGCCCCCCTTCATCTGCGCCTTCCCCGGCTGCGCCGGATCCTCCTCCACCAAAGCCGTCAACATCAGCACCGGGGTCTGCGCCAGCGCCGGATCCCCCCGCAGCGCGCTCACCACATCCCCCCCGTCCATCTGCGGCATGACCAGATCGATCACGCAGATATCCGGCACAAAATCCCGCGCCACGCTCAAGGCCTGCGTCGGATTATTCACCTGTTTCAACTCATAATTTCCCGCTTCCTGCAGGTTTTCCGCCAGCAACTCGGTGAAATCCTCTTCATCGTCCACCAATAAGATCTTCGTCGGGATACTCATAACTGGCATACTCCCAAACCCCCGCCCACCTGACAAGATCAATCCAAGCGATTTGCTAAAAAACCGCCCTCCTCATCCCAACGCAGGCAACAGCTGCGAGCTCAGTGCAATTCGCCTTGGCGGCGGATTTTTTCGGCGTTGAGTTTTTTC
>JBNNED010000176.1:0-2990 GCA_050285825.1 Verrucomicrobiales bacterium
AGACGAGAAAGAAATTTACGTCATTTCCGGTGAGGAAAAATACCGCTGGGAAAAACTGGGCTCGTTTTATGAATACAAGCAGGTCGGCAAGCGCCAGCAAGCGCCTTGGCAGGAAGCGTCTCAGCAAACGATCATGAAAGCGAAGTCCGCCGTGACAAAGCAGGAGCTGATCGGGGGCACGGACTGGGAGGAAGCGCTGGAAATGGCCATCGAGATGGATCCGAAGCCGCAGGTGCTCTACTTCATGACCGACGGGGCGAGCGGTGATAATTCTGAGCGCATCGCCCGGAAAATCGCGGCCAAAGCACGTCGGGACGGTATCGTCGTGAACTGCGTGGCCCTCATGGAGCCGAAAGCGGCAGAAGCGATGATGATTCTGGCCGAGCGCACGAACGGACAGTTCACCATGGTGGAAAAAGGCGGCAAAGTGGTGCCCTACGAGATGAAAAAGTGACTGGCGACGTTGGTTCCTGGCCGATTCGTCGTGCTCATATCTGGCGCTGAACGGTCGCTGAAAGCGCTTCTTCTGCCATGCAGAGCCTGGCGTTCCATTCCCCCTAAAAAAAACACCGCCTGAGGCTGATGCCGGGCGGCTTTTTTGTGCTGTTTTGGTCTGTTGAAGAGGAGGCGAGAAAAGGAATCCACCGTGCCGTCCATGGGTCGTGAGCCGCGTTCCCGAAGCTCAACAGGTCGGGGACTTCCGTTGATCCGCTGTCTTCCTGAAAAGGCATGACATTGGATCCCCGGGGCCGCCCCCTTTTTTTATCTATCGGTTGTGGCACGTTCCATGAATTAACGCGCACGGCAGATGACGGAAACTAGTCGCGAAGAAGGAAATACGCAAGCGGGCTTTCTCGTTTTCGCGCGCTTTTCCGCAGCTTCGACTCAGCGGGCGAGGAGAAGGTAAACGACGATGACGGCGGTGACGAGTCCGAGGCCGACTTTGTTTGCGTGGGGCCAGGGGGTGAGGTCGACGACTTGTGCGTCCCGCTGCACGTATGGGCTTGCCAATCGCATGCGGGTGCCGAGGAGGAGCTGGAGGCCGACGAGGAGGAGGAAGACGAGGCCCATGAAGTGGAAGGCGGAGCCGAAGGTCGCCGCCACCCAGGCGCTGCCGGTGAAGGTGCCCCAGAGCATGATGAGGAGGCCGACGCAGGCGGTGATGATGGCGCTGCGTCCGTCCGCCCGTTTTTCAAACATCCCGACCATGATGATGGCGAGGAGCGGAATGAAGTAGATAGCGTTGAGGTTTTGGAAGAAGTTGAAAATGCCATCGCGTCCCATGAAGATCAGGGGGGCGCCAAGGGCCGCGCAGAGAGCGACGAGCGCGCTGCACCAGCGACCGGAAGCGACGACTTCGCGGTTGCTCGCTCCGGGCTTGATTGTCGTTTTGTAAACGCCGAGGGAGAAGAGGGTCGCACTGGAGTTGAGGACGGAGTTGAAGGTCGAGAGGATGGAGCCGACAACGACCGCGGCGAAAAAGCCGGTCAGCGGAGCGGGGAGCACGGTGTGGACGAGGGCTCCGTAAACGCGGGAGTCGGCACGCTCGCCTTGTTGATTGAGGAGGAGTTCGTTGAACTCGACGTTGTTATTGGCGAGGTGGAGGGCGACGATGCCGGGGATGACGAGGATGAGGGGGGCGAGGATCTTGAAGAAAGCGGCGAGGAGAACGCCCTTTTGGCCTTCGGCGAGGTTTTTCGCTGCGAAGGTGCGCTGGATGATCTGCTGGTTCGTCGTCCAGTAGAAGAAATTGAGGAGAAGAATGCCGGTGAAGAGAGTCGGCCAGTGCTCGTCCTCCCCGGCTTTACCCAGCGAGACGAAGGCGTCCGGATTGGCCGCTTTGATCTCGCTGAACACCCCGAAAATCGAGCCCTCGGCTCCGGCGGCGAAGCGCAGGGAGAAGTAGGTGATGAGAATCCCGCCGATGAGCAGGCCGAGGCCATTAAAGGTGTCGGAAACGGCCACCGCACGGAGTCCGCCGAAGATGGCGTAGGCCGAGCCCACGAGGGCGATGAAGGCGACGACGAGCCAGATCGTGGCGGTGTCGGATAGGCCGAGCTGCGTGGGAAGATCGAGCATGTAAGCCAAGGCGCTGGCTCCGCTGAAAAGAACGAAGGGAAGGAGGATGAGCATGTAGGCAATGATGAAAATGCCGGTGGTCAGGGCGCGGGTGCCGGCGCCGTAGCGCTCTTCGAGAAATTGGGGAATGGTCGTGATCCCGCTTTTGAGATAGCGCGGCAGGAAGAAGAGGGCGAGGGCGACCAGCGCGCAGCCCGCGATGACTTCCCAGGCCATGACGGAGAGGCCTTTGAGGAAGGCTCCGCCGTTGAGTCCGACGAGTTGTTCCGTTGAGAGATTGGTGAGGAGGAGGGAGCCGGCGATGACGAGTCCGGTGAGGCTGCGGCCGGCGAGGAAGAAGCCGTCTTCGGTGTCAGTTCCCTTGCCCCGGGTGATTTTCCAGGTGAGAAAGGCGACGAGGGCGGTGAAGAAAACGAAGGAAATCAGGGTCCAGGCTGGCATGTGTGGGTCGGTTTGAGCTGTGTTGCTCAGATTGCGTGGCACCCGCGCGCTTGTATAGCAAAAAAAATCCCGCTCGCGAGCTGAGTCGCGGCGGGATGAAGAAAAGAAGTCGGAAACTTAGGCTTTGTTGCCTTTCATGCGGAGAACTCCGACGATGCTGAGGGCGATCATGAGGCCGGTCACGGCGAGGGCCGGGGTGGGGGTGCCGAGGCTTTCCGAGGGCAGGCCGCCTTCCGGTTTTTCGACCAGTTTGATCTCGCCTGCGCCATCAGCTCCTTCGGCGGCGGCGAGGGGATCGATGAGGTCGGCGACGGTGAGCATGGGCTGGCCTTTTTCGCCTTCAAGCGCTTTGACCATTTCCGGCGTGACGGCATCGGCTTTGTTGCCCCAGCTGTTCCGCACGTAGGTGAGAACGGAGGCGATTTGCTCGTCAGTTTGCGGCAGAGCAACCATCGGGGCTGGCGGATTGT
>JBNNED010000177.1:0-3607 GCA_050285825.1 Verrucomicrobiales bacterium
GCGCGCGCCCACGATCCCCGATTTCAGCCAGATCCCCTACCTTCCTTGCCGTATAAGGGAATTTTCCGTTCTCATAGTGATAACGTTCTCATGTTCTACTGCGTCTCCTATGCGCGAATGGGAGGGCACCCGTTCACGGGTAATTAAGAGCGAAAAATCTTCATTAACGGATTGAAGGATTGGCCCCGGAAAGCTATAGTAGGCTTGCTGTGGGAAGCGAAGACGAATTCACCGTCCAAGAGCGCTTGGACTACCTTTTTGTCACAATCGGATGGGACAAAAAGAAGCGGCGCGACACCACTAGAAAAGAGCGAGAACTCGCCGAGCTCCGAGCCAGTAGCGGCCTCGAACCAAACTCCTACGAGAACAGCCCTTTCTGGCGAGACTTCCTCCCCAACGACGGGCCAGCGCCAGCAATGGACTGACCGCCCGCTGCCCGAGAACGAGGCAGACCGCAATGCGGTGATCGACCCACGGGAGAAGCTTTCTCCCAGAGGCTTGATGGCGAAGGCTCGCGCCAACGTAGAGGCCATGCGCCTGCTCAAAACCCTCGAAGAAGAGGGACGCAACCCGACGACTGAGGAGAAGAAGGTTTTGCTGGCTTTCTCAGGCTGGGGAGCAATACCTACTCATTGACGACACCTTGACACAAGGGGGCACTTTTGCTGCGATGGCAGATTTTATTCGATCTCACGGCGGGGAAGTCGCCGGGGCTTTTGCATTGACTGGAAAGCAGTATAGCGCCAAACTCTCTTTGTCTGATGAAACCCTCAGCCAACTACGCGAACGACTCGGAGACCTTGAAGGCGTCTTCCGGGAAGCCACAGGCTACGGGTATGACTTCCTCACCGAGTCCGAAGCCCGCGCCCTTGTCAAATTCAAGCCAGTTGAGCGCGTCCGAGATCGCATCCTTGCGCAAAGAGATGCGCGAAGCCAGCGAATGGATGAGGAAGCAACTGGCGAAGCAGAGGGAGGCCTAAGCCTTCAAACCTCCTCCGCTCCAGCGCAGGCGCCGGCCCCACGGGATGCCCACAAGGGAAGGTAGTGTCTTTCGTCATATACAAACCCAAACCGGAGGGGTTAAAGCGGACTCTTTCAGGGACGAATGGGACAGATCAGGGTAAAGAGGCTTGGAAGGCTGAATTCTATCAGCTGAATCAGCCCGGGTACTATGGGGAGGTCTCAGGTGCCCCTCAAAGAATGGCTGCAAAACTAAGAATTCCCTTCGTTGATCCTAACAAAGCAGCGGAGATTTTAGGCAAGGAAATCAGAGGGATCGAAGGGGACACTTACGAGCGAAAAATCTTCATTAACGGATTGAAGAATTGGCACCGGAAAGCTATTATAGGCTTGCCGTGGGAAGCGAAGACGAATTCACCGTCCAAGACGATTTGGACATCCTTTTTAGCGAAATTAAGGACGGGGAAAAGTTTGGATTCGACACCAGCGAGCAAAAGCGAGAGCTCGCCGAGCTCCGAGCCAGCAGCGGCCTCGAACCAAACGATCCAGAAGACAGCCCGTTCTGGCGAGACTTCGTCCCCAACGATGGTCCAGCGCCAGCAATGGACTGACCGCCCGCTGCCCGAGAACGAGGCAGACCGCAGACTGGCTATGGGGTGGGGCACTTGACTTTCCGGCAAGAAACACAAACAGGGATCAAGGAGAAGTTTGACCAGCCAGCGCTTAATAAGCTATTGTCCAGCCATGGAATCGCAGAATCATGGAAAGGCCTCACCAACAGCCAAGGCCAATACATACTCACCTTCGGTTCCGTTGACGCAATCAGAGATCGAATCGCTAAGGAAAAACAAGAAGGACAGCTTGGCGGAAATGCGGAGGATCAGGGCGGCGAAGGACAAAAAACCATAGACCCCGGCCTTGCCGCAGCCCCCCTTGCAAAAATTGCGGATGCGGAGTATCGTCAGGGTAGCTATGAAAACGAGGACTGCTCAAGGAGAGGACTGAGGGGAGGGATTATTCCACTTCCCTTGACTGCCTGTGCTTTTCCAAATCTTCCAAACGGCTGCGAATGAGCGGTGAAACCTCGCTCGTTCTCATGGGGGTGCTCGCCGCATGGACTCCCATGGTGTCATTTTCCACACCCACTTGAACGCCTTGCAGTCCAAACATTTTCAAGAAAGTCTCAGCCGCTCTGATCACGGTGTGTCCATGTGACGCTGAGGCCGAGAATCTATCCATAGCAGTTTCCAGTTTATCCCGAAGGAGCCACCATTATGGAGTCCAGTTCGCCCGCGCTTTCTCTAGTCTTGCGTCGTTTAGTCATCAGTGCCCGCACGGATGACGACATAAGTATCGGCAAAAAGCCCATCTTCTTTTTTGGCGATAGCGTTTTGCTTGTCGGCTTCTTCTTGGGCGTCCTTTTGGCTCAAATAGATCTGCGGTAAGGCGTATTCAATAGGTGCTTTTAAATCAGGGACATCGGAGTGGTTGATGATGGCGACTTGCCAGCCGTTATGGGGCTTGGGGGCATCATCGTGATCATCCCATTCCTCATCTTCCCCCGCTTCCATGGCGGCTTCGTGCTCTTCCATGGCATTTTCGTATGCCATGGCAGCTCTTTCAGCAGTATTTAACAGTTCAGAGATGAGCTTGTTAACAAGGTCTACGGCTTGCTCTCTTCGGCTGGATAGATTCTCTGGGTTATCTTCTTCATCCATTTCCCAGAGCCACATCTCAGCAAGGGCCTGTGGGTCGAGATGGCTTTCGATGTGGCCTGCAGCCCATTCCCGGTAAACATCCAGAACTTGCTCTCCCATGCCACAGCCAAAATCGATGCACGCGCAATCGGTGATGATGAGATCATCCCACGCGTTCGTTCCTTCCCAGCCCAGTGGCGGCATTCCTTTGAGAAACTTGATAAAGCTCGGCATGAGTTCCTCCATGCTTTGCAAGCCGGTCTGTCGCAGTTGTGTTTCTTTCAGCGTTTCCCTACCAGTCCAGCGGTAAGCCGTGAGTGGGCCGTCGGTGGCAGCGGAGAAGTCGAGGCAGTAGAGGTTTGGCTTTTCAGGCGCTTTGTCGGCATCCGCTGCTTTGTAATAGTGGCCGAAAAAGACCGGCACTTCGCTCTCGGCATAACCTGGCAAGCTCGCCACTTCATGCGCGTCAACGGGGCAGTTGACAAAATCAGCCACGGGAGGGAAAAGGAGGTTTCTGGCAGTCATAGCCAGCGGATTTTTCTCCCACCAACGAGCGCGGATTTTGCGACGCTTATTACCCATGTGATCAAGGAATCTGTGCGGATCAGGCAGGGTGATCTCTACTCCTTTGAGCACGGTTTCTACTGCCTCGTAAGCGACAGTGCCTTTAATGCTACTCTCAATCAGGAAATCATGATCGCCCAAGGTTTTGTGGCGCAAAAACTCAATGTGCTTTGGGTGCCAGCAGGCGTGGACAACCCGAAAGCCATCAAGCTCAAGGAAGAAGGGCAGGATTTTTAAGAATGGCAACCAGACCGCTTCGATCTCGTCCATGGGTAAGGCAGCGTGTGTGGCAGCGTGCGCCTTGACGTTTTTTTCGTTGTGTGGACGCAGGAATTTCCCGGCCTTATCCTTGCTGTGATAGGCCACGAAATTGTATTCGTGGTTTC
>JBNNED010000178.1:0-5837 GCA_050285825.1 Verrucomicrobiales bacterium
AGGGCGGCGGCGTGGGCGAGGGCGGCGGAGGTGAGGAAGCAGGCGGGGAGGCCGCCGAGGAGGTAGGAGGTGCCGGAGAGCAGGGTGCCGGCGAGGCGGCCGACGGCGTTGGACATGTAGTAGTATCCGACGTTCAGGGAGATGGCGTCTTTTTCGGAGTAGGCGAGGATGAGGTAGGAGTGGACGGAGGAGTTGAGGGCGAAGAAGAAGCCGAAGAGGAAGAGGCCGCCGATGATGGTGAGGGCGGGGTGGAAGTCGGTGAGCTCGGCAAGGGCCATGAGGGTGGCGATGAGGACGAGGGGGAAGGCCTGGGTGGAGGCGGAACGGACGGCGCGGGGAAGAGCCCCGGGGTCGCCTTTTTTGACGCGGACGATGTTGGGGGCGAGGGCTTGGATGAAGCCGTAGGCGATGACCCAGGCGGCCATGAGGGTGCCGATTTGGGTGAAGTTCCAGTGGAGTTTTTCGTAGAAGAAGATGGGGGTGCCGACGACGAACCAGACGTCGCGGGCGGCGAAGAGGCAGGCGCGGGCGCGGGCGAGCTGGCGGATGGCGGGAGGTTTGGTGAAGAGGGAGCGGAGGAATTGGCGGGTTTTTTGGAGATGGGGAGAAGTCGCGGGAAGCGATGAACCGAGGGTGGTGGATTTTCCGAAGTCGCCCCGGACGGTGGCGAGGGAGAGGAGGAGGATGAGGCCGATGAGGGCGGCCATGAGGGTCAGGGCGGGATCGAAGCCGAGGGAGGCGAGGAGGAAGCCGCCGAGGAAGAAGCCGATTCCTTTGATGGCGTTTTTAGAGCCGGTGAGGGCGGCGACCCATTTGAAGAGGGTCGCCTGGGAGCCGGCCTCGCTCTCGTTGACGAGGAGCTTCACCGAGGATTTGGAGGACATTTTGGTGAGGTCCTTGGCGATGCCGGAGAGGGCTTGCACGGCCATGACGAAGGGGACGGAGAGGAGGACGGGCCAGGCGGAGTCGACGAGGGTGAGGGCGAGGAGGGCGATGGTTTGGAGGGCGAGTCCGGCGAAGAGGGTGTGGCGCAGGCCGAAGCGGGCGCCGAGATAGCCGCCGAAGAGGTTGGTCAGGATGCCGGCGATTTCGTAGAGGACGAAAAGGAAGGCAAGCTGGACGGGGGTGAAGCCGAGTGCGTGGAAGTGCAGCAGGGTGAGCATGCGCAGCGCCCCATCGGTGAGCATGAGAGCCCAGTAGGCGAGGGTGACGATGAGGTAGGTGGTACGGCTCACTTCGTTCGCGCTTAGTGGTTAATCGTTAGGGGTGGATTGCGCTTGTCCTCAGAGGCTGGCGGCGACTTTCCGGGTGAGTTCCATGAGGCGGTTGGCGTAGCCGACTTCGTTGTCATACCAGAGGAAGAGCTTGAGCAGGGTGCCGTCGATGACCTGGGTGGAGGGGGCGTCGACGATGCCCGAGCGGGTGTCGTTGGTGAAGTCGGCGGAGACCAACGGGCGGTCTTCGTAGCCGAGAATGCCCTTGAGTTCGCCTTCCGCGGCTTCCTTCAGGGCGGCGTTGACTTCTTCCTCGGTGACGGGGCGAGGGAGGTGGAGGACGCAGTCGGTGAGCGAGGCGTTGAGGAGGGGGACGCGGACGGCGTGGCCGTTGAGTTTGCCCTGGAGTTCGGGGAAGATGAGGGTGACGGCGGTGGCGCTGCCGGTGGTGGTGGGGATGAGGGAGTTGACGGCGGAGCGGGCGCGCCGGAGGTCTTTGTGGGGGGCGTCGACGATGATCTGGGTGTTGGTGAGGTTGTGGAGGGTGGTGAGGGTGCCGCGCTCGATGCCGAATTTTTCGAGAATGACCTTGATGGCGGGAGCCACGCTGTTGGTGGTGCAGGAGGCGGCGGTGATGATGTCGTGTTGGGTGGGGTCGTAGAGGTGGTCGTTGCAGCCCATGACGACGTTGAGGGCGCCGGGTGATTTGACGGGAGCGGCGATGATGACTTTTTTCACGCCTTGGTCGAAGTAGGGCTGGAGGGCTTCGGTCGTTTTGTGCTTGCCGGTGGCATCGATGACGATGTCGAAGCCGGACCAGTCGTGCTCGTGGAGTTGGCTGGTCTGGCTGGTCGTGATTTTCTGCCCGGAAACGGTCAATGCGCCTTCCGCAGCAGAGATCTCATTTTCGCGCCAGCGCCCGTGGACGGTGTCGAAGGCGAGGAGGTGGGCGCAGGTTTCCGCACCGGCGTGGGCTTCGTTGAGGTGGGTAATTTGGTATTCGGGGTGGTCGAATCCGGCGCGGAAGCCGAGGCGACCCATGCGGCCGAAGCCGTTGATAGCGATGGTTTTCATGGTGTTTCAGTGTTTGGCGCTAAGTTTTGGGGCAGCAGAGGTCGGGTCGACCCTGACAGCAGTCTTTGCTGAGGAAGCCGAGCAGGTCCGACATGCCGGGGATGTGAAGTTGGTAGAGGATGAAGCGTCCCTGGCGCTCTGAGGTGATGAGGCCGGCGTTCTGGAGTTCTTTGAGGTGGA
The DNA here is from genome assembly GCA_050285825.1 of Verrucomicrobiales bacterium. Classification (GTDB taxonomy): domain Bacteria; phylum Verrucomicrobiota; class Verrucomicrobiia; order Verrucomicrobiales; family Akkermansiaceae; genus SW10. The sequence goes on from JBNNED010000178.1 coordinate 2,469, forward strand.
AGGAGAGGGTGTTGGCGGGGAGGTCGAGGGTGTCGGCGATTCTTCCGGCGGGGAGGGCTTCGTTGCCATGCCGGACAAGGAGGCGGAAGATGTCGAGACGGGTCTCTTGAGCGAGGGCGGAGAGCTTCGTGACGGCGTCTTTCGTTTCCATGATTCCAGAATAGTGGAAATGTCGAAGCTGGCAAGTGGGGGTTTCTGATTTTTTTGTCGCCGAAGCTTAGGATGGGTAACAGCGGGCTGGAAGCCCACTGCACGGAAGAGTGCGCGGACTGAAGCACCCTTCGGGCCTTCCACCCGCGTTCCCAAAGGGAGGTTACCAGCCCCAGTCGTCGTTGCCGGAGGAGCGGCGGCGGTTGTTTTTGCGGCTGCCTTTACTTTTGCCACCTTTGCCTTTGCCCCCGCCTCCGCTGTTCCCGCGTTCCTCATCGTCCCAGTCGTTGTAGCTGGGTGGAGCTTGGTGCTCGTTTTTCTTGGCCTTTTTGGGGTTGCGGGGTTGCCGATCCACGTTGCCGGGCTTTTGAGAAGAATTGTGTTGGCGTGAGCGGTCGTTTCCGCCTCCTTGACGCGGTTTACGGTCGGGGTTTTCGCGGGCTTCACTCAGGCGCAGGGTGCGTCCCCCGAAGTCTTGCCCGTCGAGCTCGGCGAGGGCGCTTTGGGCGGCTTCTTTCGAGGCGAAGGTGACGAAGGCGAAGCCACGGGTGCGGCCTGTTTCCCGATCGACGGGGATGTGGATGTGTTCGAGGGGACCGTAGTCGGCGAGAAGTTCGGTGAGTTCGGCTTCTCCGGTGGCGTCATGTGGCAGGTTGCCAATGTAGAGTTTCATTGTTCAGGAATTAAGCGGGCGGACGGTTTCCGTAGGGCGGGATCAGGCGTGGGATGAGAAAAATCGAGCGGCTTTGGGTGCTGGAAAATCGTTCGGTGAGGCGGTACTGAGTCCGAGGGTGATTTGAGCAAAATTTCCTGATTTGGCGAGATTAAAGGTGAAAAAAATACGGGGAATGGGTTTCTTCACAAGCGATGTGAATAAGTTGTGAAAAGGCGGGGAAAAGCCTGGAGTTTGGGGGGCGCTTGCGGGTTTGGTCGGTTTCGCAGGCATAATGCGCTGCGTGGTCGCGGGTCACTGGCTGACGGCGTAAGTCCTTATATTTAAGGGCTTGTTAAGTAGTTGCGCTGCTTTTTAAGGGACGGGGTGCTTTCTGCGCGCTTGTCGGAGACCGAAGAAGATGGAGCGAGGAAGCGCCCGCGTGCTTGTTGGGAAATTGTGAATAACTTGGGGAAAAGTGTGGAATAAGGCGCGGATAAGTGGGGGAATTCCCTTAAGGAAGGGGATTGGCGGGCCAGGGGTGGGCTTGCTCGGTGGTCCAGGCCGGGCGTTGGTTTTGGGTGAGCTCGGCATCGAGTTCGTTCATGCGCTTTTTGAGAGCGGCGAGGCGTTCGGGCTGGTCGGCGGCGAGGTTGTTTTTTTCGTGCGGGTCGGCGGCGAGATCGAAGAGGTAGGTGGTGTTTTTGGGGCCGCTGTTTGGATTGATGAGGAGTTTCCAATTGTCTTGAGTGAGGCCATTGAGCTTGCCGCGGGAGTTGTAGAAGAGGAGTTCGCGGCGGGGGGAGGGGGTGTCGGCGGTGAGGGTGCCGGAGAGAGAGTGGCCGTCGATGGCTTGGGGGGCGCTCAGGGGGAGGCCGCAGAGTTCGGCGAGGGTCGGAAAGAGATCGAGCGCGCTGATGAAAGCGTCGGATTGGCTGTTTTTTGGAATGCCCGGGCCGGAGATGAGGAAGGGGACGCGGTGGCCGCCCTCGAAGTTGGTGCCTTTGCCCGAGCGGAAGGGGAGGGCGCTGCCGCCGTGGTGTTTGAATTGGATCCAGGGGCCGTTGTCGCTTGTGAAGATGAGGTAGGTGTTCTCGGCGAGTCCGGAGTCGGCGAGGTGTTGGCGGATGCGACCGATTTCAGCGTCGATGTGCTCGATGGTGTTGGTGTAGGCGTTTTGGGGATCGGGGTCCTGAACGTCGGCGGGAACGAAAAGGGGGATGTGGGGCATGGAGTGGGGGAGGTAGAGGAAGAAGGGGCGCTCGTGGTTTTCTTTGATAAAGGCGAGGGCGCGGTCGGTGTAGCGGCGGGTGATGGTGCGTTGGTCGCAGGGGAGCTCGATGATGTCTTCGTTTTCGACGAGCGGGGTGCGCCATTTCGTGAGGGTCGCGCTTTGCTCACGCCAGGCTTCGTCGCTGGCGGCGTGGATGTTCTTTTTATTGTCCGGGTGATTCATGTCGTTCGAGTAGGGGATGCCGAAGTAGGAATCGAAGCCGTGGGCGCGCGGGAGGGTTTCGGGGTAGTGGCCGAGGTGCCATTTGCCGACGCAGGCGGTGGCGTAGCCGTTTTTTTGAAAATGCTTGGCGATGGTATACTCGTCGGGGTTGAGGCCTTTTTTACTTTGGGGAAAGAGGACGTGCTGGTGGAGGCTGACGCGCTTCGGGTAGCAAGCGGTGAGGAGGGCGGCGCGGGAGGGCGTGCAGACGTTCGCAGCGGTGTGGAAGTTCGTGAAACGGCGTCCGTCGCGGGCGATGTGATCGAGCTGCGGGGTGCGGATTTTTTGGGAGCCGTAACAGGAGAGGTCGTTGTAGCCGAGGTCATCGACGAAGATGAGGATGATGTTGGGCTTTTCTTTTCGGGCGGAGAGCGGCAGCGCGCAGAGAGTGGCGAGAAGAATGGCGAGGAGTGCTTTCATGAGGAAAAATCTACGGGGCGGGGAGGGGTTTTATTTCGAGATTTCGAGAAGGTAGGCTTCGTAAAACTGATAGGTCGGCGGGGTGGTTTTAAAGGCCACGAGGCGGTAATGGCGATCGCCGATCTCGAATTCATCTCCTTCGCGGACCCGGCGACTGCTTCGCGCGATGTTCAGGGTGGCGTGTATGCCGTCCTCCATCTGGCGAATCTCGCAGAGGCCGATGGGCGTGTCGTTGAGAGTCATGGGAAGAGCCTGGGGGACGCGGACGAGGTGGGAATCGGGCGGGTAGGCGAAGTGATCGAAGGGGCTGCTCAGGGAGAGAATCCGCTGCATGAGGGGGCTGAGCTCGGAAAACGGACGGTCGGCGGCGGGAGGCGGCGGGAGTTTGACGAGGCTCAAGGTGTGCGGCGCGGCGGGTTCCGGGCGTGAGATCTCGGTGATCTGGTAGCAGGACCCGGCGATGAGGAAGTGGTCCTTGCGCGCGAGGATGAGCTGCCGGTCTTCATCGAGAAAGACGAGGATGGCGCTGAGGCGTCCGTCCCGTTCCCAGATGTTGGCGACTCCGACGCGTTGGCCCGCGAGTTCGTTGACGAGGTTCTGCCTGAGGACGATGGTCGTTGATTTCAAGGACTTGGCGATAGCAAAAGGGCTC
>JBNNED010000179.1:0-5391 GCA_050285825.1 Verrucomicrobiales bacterium
CACTTCCAGCGCCGGCTTGCGCACATTGCAACCGGCATTGTTGACGAGAATATCGAGCTCTCCGATCGCCTCGTAAACCTCCCCCACGCCCTCACGGATGCTCGCTTCCTCACGCACGTCCAGCGCCACGCCGTAGGCTTCCCGCCCCAGCGACCGAATCTCCGCCACGGTTCCGGCCAAGTCTTCTTTTTTCCGAGCCGTCACCACGACATCCGCCCCCGCCCGCGCGAGCGCCAGAGCGAATCCTTTCCCGAGTCCCCGACTCCCCCCCGTGACCAGGGCCTTCTTTCCCGTCAAATCAAACATGCCCGTTCCTAATGTCGTGCTCGCCAAATATCTAGACTAAATCAGTTCTTTTGGGTCTGGCAACCCGCTCACGTCGTTCGGCTCCAGATAAAGCTTACTCCGGACGCAAGAGCACCTTCAGAGTCTCACCCCGTTTCGCCTTTTCAAACCAGGCCGCGCCCTCGCCCAGCGGAGCGCTGGCCGAAATCAAAGGTCGCACTCGAATCTCACCGGACGAAATCGCCTCCAGCGCTTCCGGATACTCACCCGCGATGGCGCAGGAACCGAAGACACTCAGCTCGCGGGTCACCACCGCTTGCAGGGGGAAATCCACTTCCGGCGCGAGATTTCCCACGAGGCCGATTTTTCCGCCTTTCCGCGTCAAATTCACGGCCTGACGCACCGTCGGCGTGGCCCCGACCACTTCCATGACGATGTCCGCGCCCCGACCCGCCGTCGCTTCCGCCAATCGCCCTTCCACCTCGTCTTCCAGGGCATGCCAGCCCGCTTCCGCGCCCAGCTCTTCCGCCAGCCGCAAGCGCTCCCGATCCAGATCCACGGCAAAAACGCGCCCGCAGCCCGCTTTTTTCAAGGCCTGCACGACCAACAAGCCGATCAAGCCCGCTCCCACCACGACCGCCGTTTCGCCTCCCTCCGGCTTGACCCGCGAAACCGCATGGAGGGCCACCCCGACCGGCTCCGCAAAGGCCGCTTCCTCAAAGGACAAGCCCTCCGGCAGGCGGTGCAGAATATGCGCGGGGATGACGACAAATTCCGCAAAGGCTCCGTCGCGATGAAATTCCGCACAGGAGACCCCCATCACTTGCCGACTTTCACACAAATTGACCTCGCCGCGACAGCAAAAATGGCACTCCCCACAAAAGACCGTCGAATCAAAGGTCACCCGCTCCCCCACCTGCCAGCACGCGACCCCCTTCCCGAGACCTGCGATCACCCCGCTGGCCTCGTGCCCCATCACCACCGGTGGAATGCGCCGCCCGCTGCTCCCATCCATGCCGTGAACGTCGCTCCCGCAAATACCACAGGCTTTCACCTCTAATAAAACCTCACCCTCGCCCGCGACCGGTAAGGACTTCTCCACCACCGCCAATTCCGACGGCGCAATCAATTCCAATGCTTTCACGTCCCCTCCATAATCGATTTTCCCGCCTCGCCAATCACGGATTTTGCACCAGAGTGCGGATTCCTTAAAATAATCCTCGTCGCTCGATCACTTGAAATTTTAAAAATATTAGAAAACGCACAAAAAACCTATTAACCTGTTCATACAAACTCGCTATAAGACCGCTAAGCAAAGCGACTACCTCAATTATCTGAGATCGCGCAGCCCCCTAATCCCATGAAAAAATACACCTTGTCCGCCCTCGTGGCCGCAGCCGCCCTCACGGGATCCGCTTCGGCTTTCAACGTTGATTTCTCCGGCTACCTCAGCCATGGAGAAACCCTCGGATCCAAGACCATCAATGTCGCTGGTTACGGTGACATTATCCTCAGTGCAGGCTTCGGCAGCACGCTCGTCGCTGGTAACACCTACGAGAAATTCGCAGTCGAATCTGACAACGCCGAATCCCTCGTCGTGAGCTTCGCAGGTGCCTCTGTGAGCGGTGTGGACTTCGACTACGTTGGCGTCAATGCTGGTGAAAACTTCCAGGCTGTGCAAATCGGTTCGAACCAACACCTCGTCAGCCTCAGTGGCTCCAGTGACGGAGCCGGCGTGGCCGGAGTAAGCTTCGCTTCCGTCGTTCCCGAGCCATCCGTTTCTCTTCTGGCTTTCCTCGGTGGCTTCGCCTTCCTGACCCGCCGCAAGCGCTGAAGACTTTGACCCTCATTTTCTCAAACCCATGGATTTTTAGAAATCCGTGGGTTTTTTTATTGCCGGATGATCTCGGCGACTAAAAATCGGCCTCCGTCCCCGAATTCTCCCATGGATTTCTCCACTCTCATCCCGCGTGCTGCTCTCTGCCTCTTCCTGAGCTCCTGTCAGCCAGTCCCCCCTGCCATTTCCCCTCCCCCCGCCCCCGCTCCAATGCTTGGAAAGGAAGAGCCTTCGCATCCTGCAAGCCGAACTCTGCGTGAAAGCTCGTCCACGCCGCCGCCAGCCCCCCAGGAATCCCGTCCCCTCGCCCGTCTCCAAGCTTCCCGCCAGAGCCACGGTGGAAAAACCTTCACTCTGCTCAGCTTCGAAGAGCGCCGGCACGAGCTTCGCCTCATCGACAAAGCGAAGGGCCCCGATTCCTCCTGGACCTCCGCGCAAGATGCCGCTCGCTCCGAAAAGGCTCTTGCCGCGATCAATGGCGGCTACTTCACCCCGGAAGGCCACCCGCTCGGCCTCCTCTCCGTCAAGGGCCAGCGCCGGGGCGGAATGAATCACTCATCACTAGGCAGCGCCTTTTATCTCGCCTCTCCGCGAGCCCAACTCGTTAGTCGGGATGATTTCCAACAAAGCCCGCATTCCGCCACGGAGTTCCTGCAAAGTGGTCCCCGCCTCGTCTGGAACGGCCAGGCGCTCAAGGGCTTGTCCGGCGATCAGGAGCGGGCCCGCTCGTTTCTGGCCTGGGACGGTCATCATCACTGGCTCATCGGCCACTGCGAATCGGTGTCACTCCGCGAACTCGCCCGTCTCCTGGCCACGCAGCCTTTCTCCGGCTTTCACGTTGAAAAAGCGCTCAATCTCGATGGCGGACGTTCCTCCGACCTCTGGATTTCCCCGTCCGTGCCCGGCGGGGAATTCGAGTGCCGGGCCTGGTGGAACAAGCCGGTGCGCAACTACCTGATTTTGCGCGAGAAAAGCGAATGAACCCTCATTTCGCGGCCTGCGGAATCTCGTTCAAGGTGTAATAAACGGTCGGGTGCCAGAGGAGGCGACCATCTTTCGCCCGCACTTCCGGCAAGTGGAGTGAGTGGACGTTTCCTTTGACCAAACCCTTGATTTTCAAGCGGATCGATCGCCCGTCCTCTCCCAGCACGACCTCTTCCAAGACCGGCACACTGGCATCCACCTCCGGACTGCCGTAATCTTTCCGGTAAAGATAGGTCCAACTGTGCAGCTCGTAAGAAGCGGGATTTTTCACGCTTTCAGCGTCGATTTCCTCGGTGAACGTGATCTCAAAGCCATCGGCGCGTGCGCGCACTTCCTTCATTTCAAAGGGGACCTTCCCCGTCCAGCGCACCCGCTCGAAAGTGAAGGGCTTGCCACCCCGCGAAGCCCAGCCCCGGTTCGTGCCGCCGACGAACAAGGTGGCGTCCTCCCCCATTTTCATCGGGACGATACCCGCGCGAAAGCCGTCCAGGAAATGCCAGACCGCTCCCTGATAGAGACCGTTCACTTTTTCCAAAAACACGCGCTGCACCTGCGAATGGGTCTGCTCGCCGACGAAAACCTGGCGCGCAAAAGGTCCGAAGGCTCCCTTCGTCAGATCCGGCACGACGGCTGTCGGCGATTGACCAAGCTTGGCATGGGGCAGCACGACCGCCGGCGGGACGAAGCTCTCAATGCGTTCCCGCTCTTTGACGATGCGGGAATCGGTCCGAGGCGCGACCGGTTCCTCCAGCGGGCTGTCTTTGTAAAAGTGGTTCCCACTGGGATTTCCCTGGAATGAGCCCGGCTTGAGCCACTTCAGCGAGGACGACCCGTTCCACGGCCCTTGGTTGTCGGTGTAGAACAAATCTCCTTCGGCATTGAAGCCGATGCCGCCCGGCGAACGCACACCGCCGACTGTCGGGATCATCTCGCCTTCCGGTGTGACCCGCACCGCCCAGCCGCGCCAGGGTGAGTTGGCATTGAAGGAACCGGTCAGGCACAGCGCCACCCAGACGTCTCCGTTTTTGTCCGGCGAGGAGCCAAAGGCATACTCATGATAGTCGCCATTGATCCCCCAGGATTGGTTGAGGGTCTCGAAAACGTCCGCCCGGCCGTCACCATCCCGGTCACTGAGGCGCGTGAGCTCCGGTCGCTGAGTCACGAAGATGGAGCCGTCGCGATAATACATTCCGAGCGGCTCGTGCAGACCGTGGGCATAGCGTTGCCAGCGCACGGCGCTCAAATCCTCAGCGTAAGCGCCTTCGCAGATCCAGATTTCTCCGCGTCGCGTCGCCACCGCCACCTTTTTCTCGGGTAGAATGGCGATCCCACTGAGTTCCATGACCGCGCCCGGAGGCAAGGGAATTTCCTCCCGCAGGTAGTAATCATCCTGAGCCACCGCCGGACGCGCGGGAGCTTCCGCCGCTTTTTCTTCTTCCGCCATCAGAGGCAGGCCCAGAGCCAGGCAGCCCCACAGAGCCCACCGTCCCATGCCGTTTCTTTTTGTCGCACACATCATCACTGAATCCACTGGTAATCGATTTCCACCCGCAGGTCTTCTCCCGCTGGCAGCCACAAGAGCAATTCACGCCCGCGTTGTCGCAACTCCGCGCCGGGGTGTTTCACCGACAGGCGCAGCTTGCCCGCGACCACGAAATCGCCGCCATCCGCCGGGTCGAGGCTGGAGGCTCCCGAGAGCAGACGCATGACCAGGGGCTCCATAGCGGAACCTTGCTCAATGCTCACCACACGCTTCATCCCGGCGCTTTCACCTGCCGGCAAGATGCAATCCCGCACCGCGCGCCCTCCCACTTCGTAAAGAAATTCCGGACGTCCCTTGTCATCCAGCTCATAGCCCCGGAAACGGGCCTGTAAATCGGCTTGCCAGCTTTCCGGCCACGGCGATTTTTCATCCGCCAATCGGGCAAAGGCCGGTCCGCGGTTGAGCGCGGTGACATCTTCCCCCGCCGGAGCCTGGAAGCCCTGCCCGCGGTTCACCCAATGCCGGCCCCCGTCCATGAATTTGCCACGCCAGACGAGATCCAGGCTCAAGTCGTCCGCGCTGAAGACGTAATTCCCCAGCTCGAAAAACCCGACTCCGATGCCACGCGCGCTGCTGCCTTCGATGAAATTCCGGTAAATCACGGCTTCTTCCGGGCTGGGCACGATGGGGATCGAGACCTCCTTTTTCTCCCGCCGTTCACTCAACCAGAGATCGGCACCGCCCTTCTTGCGCCACTTCACTTTCAGCTCCTCACCGCCTCTGAACTCGAAGAATTCCACCC
>JBNNED010000180.1:0-2952 GCA_050285825.1 Verrucomicrobiales bacterium
CGGCGCAGGGTGCCGTTGTGCGGGTCGATTTGCAGGGTGACGAAGTTCGCGGCGGGGTCGTCCGAGCTGTTTTCGCTTTCGCGGAAGTCGGCGATGGTCAAGAACCAGAGGTCGCCGCCTCCTTTGCCGAGGGAGGTCGAGCCGTCGGGGTTGAAGTGGATGGCGAAGTAGTCGAGCCCGTGCGCGGCGCGATTGCCCGTGGCCATGGCATTGGGATCGGCGGACTGGATGCGGGAGCTTTCGGCGAGTGAGCTGTAGGTGGCATCGTCGAGGATGAGGTTGTCGCCTTCGAGATCCTGAATGCGACCGTCGGGGACGAAGTAGTCATTGTCCTCGTCATATTGCAGGATCTGATAGGAGCGGAAGACCTCATCGCGACCGTCGAGCCCCGGAAGCGGGCGACGGTAGAAGCGGATTTCGGTCGCTTGTCCATTGGCCACGGCCAGGGTGCGGGCGTAGGCGAGCTGGCTCTGCAGGGTGTCAGCGTCTCCGCTGATGCGGGCGGAGGTCGGTTGATTGGTGACGATGGGGATGGCGATGGCCATGAGGATGCCAATGACCGTGATCACGGCGAGAAGCTCGATGAGGCTGAAGGCGCGGTAGTGAAGTGAATGTTTCATGGGGCTATGGCTCAGTTGATGATTTCGTCGCTCCATTTCGCGGTGCGCATCCCGATGGTGGCGGAAAAAATGCGGTATTCGAGACCCGCTTCGTTGAGTTCGTTTTCCAGCTTGGCAATGTCCTCCTCGTAGTCGGCGGCTTTTTGGAAAAGTCCGTCGAGGCCGAAGTCGGGGCGTCCCGTGCCGTTCTCCGCTTGATAGCTTTTCCACGTTTTCTGATCGACGGCGACCATGGTGACTTCGATGAGCGGGGGGAGTTGGTTGTGATTGCGCTTGGTACGGGGGATGTCGCTGCCCCATTGCTTTTCGCGCGAGTCGTAGAGGTAATCAGGCGCGAGGTCCCAGGGCTTTTCCGGGCTGCCTTCAGGAACGGCTTTGCGCGGCGAAATGATGAGGGCGAGGATGTCGTCGGCCAGCGGGCGGAGGTTGTCGGCGGCGGAAGGGTCGGAGGGCACGGCCTGGCGGAACCAATCGTAAGCCTGAGTCCGGTTCAGGTTCTCGGCGCGCAGGTCATTCTGGTAAATTTCGAGTTCTTCCGAGGGCTGGCGGAGCTCGTAGAGCCGGAAGCGGGACTGGGCCTGGAACCAGGGTTTGGAGCGGATGAAGCCCGGGACGTCAGGGTCTTCCGAATAGGAAATGAAGTATCCCCAGGCGTTCAGAAGCGACTCCAGGTCGCGGTAGGGGTCGCTGGCGTGGCCTGTTCCGCTGGCGTCACTGCCGGCGAAGCCGAAGGGGGCGTTGAAAAATACGGCATGGCCCGGAAGATTGCTTTGCGAGAGCAAGTCTTCGGCATCGCCGCTGACAAAATGGAGTTCGGACTGGCGGACGTAGGCTTTCGGGTCATTCGGATCATCGTAATCCCAATAGGTGTTCAGGGTGGCTTGGCTGAGTCGGGTCGTGATGGTATCGAAGGCACGGCGGGCTTCGCGGAACTGCGAGGCTTCGTTTTTGGCCGCTCGAATCGTTTTCTGCGTGTTCGAGACCATGATGCCGGTCAGCAGCATGATGGCGGTGAGAATGGTAATGGTGACGAGGACTTCAATCAGGGTGAAGGCCCGGTCGCGGCGCGGAAGTGAGGTGTTGTTCATTGGGAGTTGATTTTATTTGTCCATTTTGACGACGACATTGGCGTAGGAACGGTGCTTGGCATCGTTACTGAAGCGATCTGCGACCACCTCCGGCAGATCCGTGACCTTGATCGTGACGGTTTTTAAATAAGGGTTGTCATCGGTTGAGCCCGGGATGGCAGGGCCGTTTCCGACTTCGATGCGCACGGTGAAAGTCGTGAATTCCGGGTCGTCCTGACGCACGCCGTCCTTATCATAATAACGCACCGTGCCGTCCCAATCCTCAAGATCGTTCGTCGCGTTCCAATCACTCATCGTCAATTCGCTGGAGACGAGGCGCACGATCTCGGCTTCAGTGGCCGCCCGGTAGCCTTTGCGCATCGTACTCATCCCGCTGGGCAGGAGGGCGATGAGAGGGATGAGGGCGGTGGCGATGACCGCTAGGGCGATGGTCACCTCGATCAAGGAGAAACCGCGGGTTCTGGGGGGCGCAGTCGTGGTAGAATGAGTCATGGTAGCTGGGTGATGGAACTCGGGGGTATTTAAAAAGGCTTATCAAGCCATGTTGTTACACTGTATTCGTTCTTTTTGGGCTTGGAAGGATAAAATCGTAAAAAATCGGGACGGTGGTGGAAAGCGACTGATTTGAAGGGATTTGCAATTCTGTGAAACTCGGGCTTTACAAGGGGATTTCATTGATTACTTTCTCCCGCCCATGATTCTTGCCGACTTTCTAAATATCTCCATCACTTTGGTCGTGATCAGCCACGTTGTGGTCAGTCTGCTGCTCGTTTTGGTCATCCTGATGCAGCGCCCGAAGGCCGAGGGGCTCGGTTCCGCTTTTGGTGGCGGAGTCACCGACAACGTCTGGGGTGCCCGCACCACCGACGTCTTGCAAAAAGGCACGGTTTATCTCGGTTCTCTCTTCTTCATTCTCGCTCTCGTCTTGGCCATTCTCGTTGGTAAAGACAACGCCCGTCGCGCGCAACGCGCTGATGTTGAATCCGTGGCCGCCGCGACCCAAAGTGTTGAAACGCCCGCCGCCGATGAGGCTGCGGCAGCCGAGGCCGAACTGAGTGAAGCTGAGAAAATGGCCGCCGAGCTGGAAAATCTGGGGGGCAATGAGGGCGCGGAGGAAGAAAAAGCGGAGGAAAAACCGGCTGCTGAGGAGACCGAAGAAAAGCCCGCCGCTGAGGAGACTCCGGCCGAGGAAAGTGCGCCAGCCGCCGAGTCCGAAGCTCCGGCAGCCGAGGAAAGCGCTCCTG
>JBNNED010000181.1:0-7240 GCA_050285825.1 Verrucomicrobiales bacterium
CACAGCTACGACGAAGACCTCTTCGATCCCGAACAGGAGCTTTAAAAGCTCGCTGCAGGAGAAAAAAGCCAAGGCCGGAGGAGGGACTTGAGCCGGACTCAATCCAGGGCGGAAACGAGCAGGGAGGCGTTGTGACCGCCGAAGCCGAAGGAGTTACTCAGGGCGTGCGTGATCTTTTTCTCGCGGGCGACATTGGCGACGTAGTCGAGGTCGCACTCGGGGTCCTGATCTTCCAGATTGATCGTTGGCGGCACGATGCCGTCGCGGATCGCCATGAGACAGGCGAGAATTTCGATCCCGCCGGCCGCGCCGAGCATGTGCCCGGTCATGGATTTGGTGGAACTGACGAGCAATCCGTCCTTGGCGTGCGCGCCGAAGCTGCGCTTGATGGCCTTCGTCTCACAAATATCTCCCAGCGGCGTCGAGGTGCCGTGTGCGTTGACGTAATCGACATCCTCCGCCTTCAAGCCCGCGTGCTTCAAGGCCATGTTCATGCAGCGGCTCGCGCCTTCGCCCTCGGGATGCGGCGAGGTCAGGTGGTAGGCATCCGCGCTCACGCCGTAACCGGTGAGCTCGGCGTAAATGGTCGCTCCGCGCTTTTTCGCACTCTCCATTTCCTCGATCACGAGGACCCCGGCGCCCTCGCCCATGACGAAACCATCACGCCCGACGTCGAAAGGCCGCGAGGCGCGGGTCGGCTCGTCATTGCGCGTGCTCAGCGCCTTCATATTGGCAAAACCGGCCAGTCCCATGGGGAGAATGGACGCCTCGGAGCCACCCGCGACAAAGGCGTCGGCGTCCCCGAATTTGATCATGCGCCAGGCCTCACCGATGTTGTGATTGGCGGTCGCGCAAGCCGTCACGATGACCATGTTCGGCCCCGTGAAACCGTGTTCCATCGAGAAAACGCCGCTCGTGATGTTGGAAATCATCATCGGAATGGTGAAAGGCGAGACGCGGGCCGGGCTGCGGTCTTTCAAGGCGCTGTGGTTCGTCTCCAGAGTCCCCAGACCGCCGATGCCGCTGCCGAGCATGACCCCGATGCGGTCGGGATCGAGCCCCGATTCTTTCAAGCCTGATTCTTCCAGCGCCATAGAAGCCGCCGCAATCGCGAGATGGGCGTAGCGGTCCATGCGACGCGCGTCTTTCGGGTTTTTGAAGTAGGGTTTCGGGTCGAAATCCCGCACCTCACCCGCGATCGTCACGGGATAGCCTTCAGTGGACATGCTTTGGATCTCGCTGATGCCGCTGCGACCGGCCTTCATGCCCTCCCAGGTGGAAGCGGCATCATTCCCCAGAGGGCTCACCGCCCCGATTCCCGTGATGACTACTCGACGTTCGTTCATAAATTTCTGCTCGGATGTTTTGAGACTTCTATCCCCTGATCCCCCCGCGCGCAAGCCTCATCCTGAGCGCTCTTTTCCAGACACTCCGGGCAGGGCTCTTTCCGGCGGACTTTTTCCCCTTTGCGTCGCCCCACGTAAATCACGCCGCAGCCGGGGCATTGCCGTTGCCAGCGACCCCGCTCCGCCCGCTCGCGAGAGGCCGCGAGAACGGACCAGAGCAAATCCAGCACGAGCAAACTTCCCGCCAGCAAGAGCCAGAGCAAAAAATAATCCTGCGGATCAATCTTCATCCCGCTCCACCTTTCCCGAAATCACCAACCATGCCGCCCCCTCATCCTGCGGCGGGACGACCAGGTCTCTTAAAAGCTCCCGCGCCAGCTCGTCGCGCGCCCCCCGGGGGCCGGCTCCCAGCGTCAGGACAGTCCCGAAGCCCTGCGCCAGCGGCTCCACGTAGTAGCGCAGCTCCTCACCTTCGTAAAAGCTCGTGGCCTCGCCCAGCGGACTCAGAAAAGTCTCTTCACCCGTCGTCCAGCGAATCCGCAGGGCGGGCGGGCGCGGCAACCCGGCTCTCGCCAATGCCGGGGGCGGCGGAGGCAAGTCCCAAACGCCCGCGCCCTCTTCCGAAACCTCCAGAATCGGCTCCTCCGGCAAAGCAATGGCCGGCAAATCCGCCTCATAACGCGTCGGAGCCAAACCCTCCTCCAGCCCACTCAGGAGCTCCGCACCACTCGGCACCGCCACTTCCCAGCGATCTGGAAAAGGCAGTTCGCGAGCGAGTTTTCCCCTTAACCACGCGTGCTCGGCCATCCCCAAATCGACCCAGGAAAGCCTTTGCCGCTCCGTGCGCCCTTCTTCGTCGCTCAAACCGACCAAGTCCACGCCACCCAGCAAGAACAACGTCGCCAAAATGGCCACCGGCACCGCAATGAGATAGCGGCGCGCCGAGCCATCAAAGTGCCGCCAGCAAAAAACGAGCCCGCACTCCCGGTCTTTTCCCTGCTTGCCTTTTGCCATGACGATTTTTTTCCAGTTCTTACTCCACCACCCGCGCCTTGGCCGCTTCTTCCGGAGCCGCCTCCACCGCCAGATAACAGCGCAACCCACTGCGCCCGACGTGATCGATGACCCGCTGCTGCTCGTTGACGCGCAAGGACGCATCGAGTTTTAGCACGACAAGTCCGGTCTCCCGTTCCTCGGCGAGTTCCCGCAGTCGCGACTCGAAATCCTGGCCCGCCACCTCCACTCGATCGACATAATAAACGAGATCTCCGCCCCGCCGCCCGACCATGGCGACCACCGCCCGATCATCGCCCGGATAGGCATGCGCGAGCGATGAGCGCGGCAACTCGATCTCCACGGCGCCCTCCCGCGCGGCAACTCCCGCCAGGGTCACGAGAGCGAGCAAAAGGCCCAGCAAGTCCAGACCGGGCGAAAAAAACAAAAAAAAGGGCCGTTCCGGCAGGCTCAGCGCCAGCTTCACGCCTCCCTCCTTTCTTCCTCGCCCAGCCTCCGGTCTTTTTCCCGGGCGTCGCAGACGAGATTCACGGTTTCGATCCCTGCCCGCTCGATGCGACGCAGCAGGCGGTTCCCCTTGGCCAGCAGATAAAGGTAAAACAGATAGGCCGGAATCGCGATGGCCAGTCCCATCGCCGTGGAGACCAGGCTGCGAAACATCCCGCCCGCCAGCATCGGCGTGGCGAGGACTTCACCCGCTTCGTTCAACTGCAGAAAGACCTCGATGAGGCCCAGAATGGTCCCGAACATCCCCATGAGCGGTGCGAGCAAAGCGACGGCCAGGAGCATCCGCATGTTGCGCTCGATCCGCGGCAGTTCCAGCATTCCCGCTTCCTGCGCGACTTCCCGCAAGTTCGTGCGTTCCAGATAATGGCGTAAAATAATGGCGTGGACGACGCGGGAGACGGGATTCGAGGCGCGATCGACTTCATGCAGGGCTTCGGCGAAGGCCCGGCGACGCACGTGATGAGCCACCCCGAGGAGTAAATCCCCGACATTGACCCGCGTGTGTTGGAAAAACAACAAGCGCTCCACCACGACCAGCAGCCCGATGAAAGCCAGAGCCACCAGCACCCAGAAAACAGGACCTACATAGTCGATCAAGACGCTCACTGCTCGTTCCTAACGCATCCGGCGGGACCTGACCAGCCCGCGCTCAGAAAAATTTCTTCCGCGACCCGACCTGTAGTTTCAGAATTATCCCTTTCTGGTTGGCTGATCACCCGAGGCGTGCAGACTCGCCTTATGGAAAAGAAAACGCTCTTAATCGGTAGGGATGCAGCCGATTGGAAAGTCATCCGACCACTTCTCGCAGAGGGAAAAATGCCCAATCTCGCCCGGATGATCTCCACCGGCGTTTCGGGCAACCTCGCCACCATCCAGCCAGTTCTCAGCCCGATGCTCTGGACTACCATTGCCACCGGCAAACGCCCCTACAAGCACGGCATTCACGGTTTTAGCGAAGCGGATCCCGTCAGCGGCGGCATCCGCCCCGTCACCAACCTCTCCCGCTCGACCAAAGCCCTCTGGAACATCCTCAATCAGGAGGAGAAAAACAGCATCACCGTCGGATGGTGGCCCTCGAATCCCGCCGAACCTCTCAGCCGTGGCATCATGGTTTCCAACGACTACCAGACGAGCGGCCCCGACCCCGCACAATGGCCGATGAAAAATGGCACGGTTCACCCGGAGCGACTTGCCCAGCGCCTCAAGGAACTCCGTTTTCATCCCTCGGAGCTGGGCGAACACGACATCCGTCCTTTTTTATCGGGTCTCGACGGGCTTTCCGCCGAAGACCTGGAAAAAGTGGCCAAGCACCCGCGGGTCGCCTCCCTCGCGAAAATCCTGTGCGACGCCACGAACGTCCACGCCGCCGCGACCGCACTCATGCAGAACGAGCCCTAATAATACCAACTCGACGGGCCAGTGATTTTCGGGTTATTTTTTCGATTCAGATTTTGGGGTCGCGGCTCTCAGAATGCTCCATTGTTCCTGTTTGGCTTCGTTTTCCCCGTTCGATTCGGGGGCTTGAACGGACTTTCCTATCTTCTTTAGGGCTGGCTCATGCCTTCCGGCGTGATGTGAGCACGAGGTTGCCCAGTCCGAAGAGCACTTGGAGTTGATGGTGGTTTTTCGCCAGTCCCCGGTAGCGGGTCTTGCGGTGCTTGAAGAGGTTTTTGAGGATGTGGAAGGGATGCTCGACGAAGGCCCGCGCCGAGGCCTTGGCCGACGAGTTCTCAGAAATTCAAGAAGACCTGAAAGGGAAACTCCCACACCCCGACACCCTGCTAAAAGAGGGCGACCCGTCACACGGGGAAGTCCGCCGAGGCGAGAGGGCGCGCCAGCTTCCCGCACGTCGAGTTCCAGGGCCGTGCCGATTTTGACTTCTTTTTTCGGCAAATAAGCCAGCCCCACGCCCAGCCCGGGCGCGTGGCCATTTACAAGCGCATGCTGGAGAAGGCCGACACCGCCCTCGAAGGCTATTTGGTAGAGCAATACACCGAGGCGCTTGCCAAGCTGTTCGACTTTGCCAAGCCGGACTTGCGTCAGAACAAGAGCCTCAGAACAAGAGCCTCAGAACCCGCCTCACCCCCGAAGCCAGCGCAAGGCCTCAACAAACCTTCAGAACTCACGCCTTGAGATCTTATACAGAAAAAAATTGCGCGACCCACCTCAGCTCTCAAAGACCTTCGCCAAGGCCTTTCTCAACCCTTTCTTTACCGCAATGTCATGAAGGGTATACCGGTTCATCACTTCATAAAATGCCAAGCGAGCCTCTCCGAACACCCCCCTCAACGCGCACACTGGCAAAATCACACAAGGTCCCGATACCCCATTTTTACAATCGATGACCGATGGAGCCGGTTCGCAGACGTTAAGCACATCACCCAGCCGAATTTTTTCTGGCTCCTTTGCCAACCTTACCCCGCCTCCGCGACCTCGCTGCGCCTCTAGCAGACCATGCTTGATCAGCAGCTTACTGATCTTCGACAAATGGTGCTGTGATAATCCATACGCCTCCGCGACCTCGCGCACCGTTACCAAGCGCTCTGGATACGTCGCTACGTAGATCAAGAGACGAAATGCAAAGTCACTGCCGACGGCCAACTTCATAAGACGCTAAAAATATACCCATTTAAAGTTGACGTAAAGAAGCATTTAAGATACCCCTTTTCTCGTATGAGCTCAATATCGCCACAATCCATGGAGACAGTCAAAGCAACCGTGCCCTTCTTGCAAGAGAATGCCCTCCCACTGACCAAGCACTTCTACCAGCGCATGTTCACCGAAAACCCGGAAGTAAAACCCTATTTCAACATGGCCCACCAGGTTTCCGGCAGCCAACAGGCAGCCTTGGCCGGTGCTGTTTGTGCTTTCGCCGAAAACATTGAAACCCCACAAAATCTCGCCCAGGCAGTGGAGTTGATCGGAAATAAACACGCCTCCTTAGGCGTCAAACCAGAGCATTACCCCATCGTCGGAAAACACCTCCTCGGCGCCATTGATGATCTCCTCGCGCCCGCCCCCCCTGAGATTCTCGAAGCGTGGAGTGAAGCCTACGGCTTCCTCGCCGATGTTTTGATCAAGCGAGAGCAGCAGCTCTACGACAACATGCCATGGACCGGATTCAAAGACTTTCGTGTGATCGAAATCAAACAGGAATCCGACGTCATCCGCTCCTTCCACCTCAAAGCCGCCGACGGCTCACCTGCACCTGATTTCAAGCCCGGCCAATACGTCACCGTTCGTCTACCGGACGGTAACGGCTCCACCACCATGCGTAATTACTCACTCTCGTGCCACGGATGTTCCGAAAAATTACGCATTAGCGTGAAACGTGAATCGCCACACCACGCCGACCAACCACAAGGCTACGCCTCCAACTACCTACACGATACCATCAACGTCGGCGACACTATCGAACTCGCCTCACCCTGTGGGGAATTTTTCCTGGAACCTTCGCAAAATCAAGGCCCCATCCTCCTGCTCTCCGGCGGCATCGGCGTGACCCCCATGCTAGCCATGCTCCACGCCACCGCTGGCAAATCCTACCCCGTTACCTTCCTGCAAGGTGCCATCAACGCAGCCAACCACGCATTCAAAGAAGAAATCGCCGCCATTGCCAAACAACACGACAACATCACCACCCACATCCGCTACTCCGCCCCAATGGCCGGCGATGTTGCGGACAGCACCGGGCTCTTTGACAAAGAATTTCTCCAAAACTTTCTGACACCAGAAACCGAAGTCTTCTTCTGCGGGCCCAAACCCATGATGGCTCACGTCCTCGGCGCACTCGACACCCTCGGCCACCCGAAAAGACAAATCCATTACGAATTTTTCGGCCCCGCCGAGGAGCTTCGTCAGTGTCCTCTCCACTAAACTTCCCAGGCCGCCCATGAGAGGCCGACCCCATCAAAAAACCGACCCTAAAAGCTCCAGACTTTTCCCGATTGCCTTCGTGACTCATCGGCCATGGAGAACGCACTACTCTTTCCCATTCACGTCAAACTAATACCAATGCTTTCCTCGAAATCCGTGCCTCCGGAGCCGGCACTCCGAATTCCGCCATCGAACTCACCCGCTTGGTCTGGGATGCCGACGATTTCAGTAACGGCCCCACCCTCAGCGATGTCGTCGGGCAAGGCGCTTTCACCGAAGCCGCACCCGTCCCGGAAACCAGCTCCCTCGCCCTCCTCGCCCTCGGTGCCGGAGGCCTCGCCTACCGCCGCAAGCGCCGCGTGGCTTGATCATCCCGAGCAAAAAAACCTCTCCGACAAGGCAGAGATCGTTAAGATCGGTTAAAAATCAAACAACTGATCTAAAAATGTTGGACAATCCTGCAAGAAAGGTTCTCTATCAGCGCGTTACGAAAATCT
>JBNNED010000182.1:0-3468 GCA_050285825.1 Verrucomicrobiales bacterium
GAGCAGGACGTTTTCCTTCTACGATGCGGACAATGTCCTGCTCGGAAGATTCGCCAATTGGAAACGACCCGTTCCCACGCCGACAGACCCCTATCCCGCCTTCCTACCCGATGGCTCGGTCGCCGGAGAAACGGCCGAAGATCGCTTTTTCGGGGTCATTCACGACGGAGGGATTTTGCGGATCCAGTATGTCGGGGGCAGCTTGGAATTTGATCATCTGCAAGTGGGAACGATCCCCGAACCGGGGGTTTCTCTCTTCGCTTTTCTGGCGTTAACCCTGCTATTGCGCGGAAGATCCCGAGGATAATCATCTGCTTGGCATGCGTTCCTCTCTCGACAAGCGAGGCTTTTTTACGCTATCTATTCTCACCTTTCGTGGGGAGAAATGATGGACGAGGCTTTCATGCTGGCGCTGCAGAAAGTGGATCGCTTGCCGCGATTGAGGCAAGCTGTTGAGAGCCATTTCAAAAACACCCTGAAGATCAGTGGCGTCGATCTGAGTCTCGCTTGGGAAGAGGTCGGGCGGCCGGCGTCAGAAGAAAGACCTGGGTTGCCACTGGATTTGCTGGAGGACAGCCGCTTCGTCATCGGCCGACTCTCGGACTGGCTTTCGCGCCCCGGAAACGGCCGGATAGAACGCACGGTGGCGGAGTCTTCCCGTGAGGCTTTGCCCTTTACTTTGGCAATGGTCTTCCGCTCCTCGGCCGGGAAATATTTGGGGCAGCTACGACTCGTTCGCGAGGCACCGGAAGGGGATTTTGAAGACGTCGAGCTGCAAAGACTTGCCGTCTATCAGGCTCACTTAAATGCCGTCGTGCGGCGACTCGAACAGAACGTGCTGCGGGATTCGCTGTGGCAGGCGCTCCGTCTCTCGGTGAGCAGCCTTCCCCTGGCCCTGGTCTTGCTCGATACCAAGGGAAAGATTTGTTTTTACACCCGGGCGGGAAAAGAAGCTCTCGCCCGCTGGAAGCTCGGAGCGGCCTGGACGGGGTTGGAAGTCTCACCTCGACCAAGCTTACCTCCGGACCTGAAACTCCTTCTCGCTCCCGTTCTCGCCCATTGCCATCGGCCCCCGAGAGAGAAAAAAACGAGGGAAAGAACAACCGTTGCTCATTTCCAACACCCTGAGTTGACGAATCTGAGCGTCCATTATCGGCTCATCGTCCCCCACTCCGCCTCATGCGGCTATCCGCCCGCCCTGCTTTTGGAATTTCGCAGCCAAAGAGTGACCGGGTGGGATGGGGACTCGCCCCGACGATTGTTGAGTCTGTTGACGGAAAGAGAGGGACGGGTGGCCGAACTCGTCGCCCTGGGACGGGAAAATCAAGAAATTGCCCGGACTCTGGGCATCAGTCTGAGCACGGTAAAAACGCACCTGCGGCACATCTACGAGAAGCTTGGCATTCATAGCCGGGGCGAATTGATGCGAGTCATGCTGGCCTGAGGAAAACCGATGAGCCCGCCGCGATGACGACTCCTCCTTGCTTATGGAATTTGCCCGCTCGCCCTCAGTCGCGTTCGTTCGCCCCGTCCTCGCCGAACTCCGATCTGCTGCCAGAGTTCGGTTTTTCTGGCGTGATCCAAAATTATTTCCCGACGAAGACGATCGGGCCTTCGGCCACGGGAGCGCCGCCTTTTTTCTCGATGCTGATGGCGAAGGCGCTCGCTTTCGTGACTTTGTCCGCCGCAGTGAAGGGAATTTCCGCGGAGCCGTCGGCGTTCGCTACGATGAGGCCGGCGTCGACCGGGTTGTCATGTGCGGGATCGACAATCCAAAGTTGGTAATCTTTGTCCGCTTCCACCGCAGGCAGATTGGTCAGGCGGATGCGGCCTTTGTTTTGTTTTTGATCCCAAACAACGATGGCCTCGGTATTTTTAAATTCTTCAATCTGACCTTCCAGGGAGGCGATACGCAGGCTATCGAGCTGGTTTTTTTTCTCTAAGTCGCCGAGTTTCGCGAGCAAGTCTTGATTGGTGGTATTGCTTTGTTCGATTTTAGCCAGGAGTTCTTCGTTGCGGCTCTGTATTTCCGCGATTTTTTGGCGTAAATTGTCGCGTTCTTCGCCAAGGCTAGCGAGTTGATCGCGAGAGAGTTGGCTGTCTGCCTCGAGTTGCTGGTTTTTGTCCTCTAAGGCGCTTTGCTCAGAACCAGCAGTGACGAACTGCCAAAAAAGACCCACACAGGAGAGGGCCAGAAGCGCCGCCACGGCCCAACCTGACCATGAATTTCGGCTGGGGGCAGGCGAGTTAGTGTCTTTCATAGGGAGAGAAAGGATGCGCTCGGAGAGGGTGTCAGAGGGGGCAAGAGGCTCGATTTCCGCGGCGAAAGCACCGATGGCATCGCGCTGGCTCTTAACCTCTTGGGCGAAATCAGCGTCGCTGTGTTCAAGGAGAATAGCCTGTTCTTCCTCTACGCCCGAGAGCAGGTCTAGGGCGTGTAAGCTGGCAAGTTCTGAGCGTTCTTCCGGTGTCATGGGAGATCCTCCGGTGAGTCTTGGTAACGGTCGCGTAAACGAAGCAGGGAGCGGCGAATGACTGATTTAACGGTGCCAAGAGGTTGTTGCAACCTCATCGAGATCTCTCCATGGCTCATTCCTTGAAAAAAAGCAAGACCGAGGACGACTTGCTGGTCTTCGGGCAGCGAACGGAGCATGCGGTGCGTGGCTTGGTGGCGATCTTTGAGCTCAGCTCTTTCATCCGGCGCGCTGTTGCTAATTTTTTCGCTTTCTTGCTCCAGCTGCTGGCGGTGCTTGTTCGGATTTTGGCGCACGAGCTGGCGCAGGCGATCAATAGCGCGGTGGCGCACGATGAGGCTGGCCCAGGTGAAGGCTTTGCCACGGCTGGCATCGAACTGATCTGCCTTATTCCAAAAGTGAAGAAAGCACTCCTGCAAGACGTCTTCCGCCTCACGTTGATTTTTTAAGATCGCATTAGCAAGGCCGAGCAAGCGTGCGCCGTGCCGTTCGTAAAACTCTGTGAAAGCCGACTCATTACCCTGCTCTATGAGGGCGAGGATTTCTTCGTCAGTGCGGGTGGCCACAGGATAAATTATAGAATATTGAGAGCTGGCTTCAGGCTCATATCTGCTTGATAAGCAAATACTCCCATGCCCGCAGAGAAGGGCAAGTTTTTTAAGTTCAAAACGATGATCTTCCCCTGTCCGGAAGTTTTTTCTACGATCTAATACCAACTCGCAAAACTCTCTGGTAGAATGGATTTGTTTAAAATGTTATGGATGACAGGCTGCGCGTTGCCTGAAGAAGCTGGCCGTTTTTCGGCAAAATCGTCGTTGTTCGTTGCTTGTGGTGTACACACCACGCGCGTCTCACGCCTTGATTTTCCTCGAAAACCGACTCAGCCATTCTACCAGATAGTTTCGCTCATTGGTATAAAGCCCCATCACATAGGATGAAAAAAACCTGTCGCAGTATGTGAACCTCCCGCGACTGTTTTGGAACCTGTATTCGC